>DATBWN010000022.1:0-39135 GCA_036514755.1 Dehalococcoidia bacterium
GCCAGTCTCGATGTCACGCGTGTCGCCCTGGAAGACCTGGTAGTTGCCCACGGCGGGCCAGGCGAGCCCGAAGCTGCTGGCGATGCCCGGCTGGGTGACGCCGTACTGCTTCCCGGCGAGGTAGCGCTGCAGCTCCTGAAGCTGCCCGACCCGCTTCTTGACGTCCATCTCCGCCTTCGCCTTGTCGATGAGCGCGTCCACCTGCGGGTCGCCCGATTGGTCGCCTTTGCCGCCGACGTCGAACCCGAGGGCGCCGCTCGTCGCGCCGGATTTCGAGTAGTAGCGCCAGACGTAGTAGTCCACGGGGTCGGCAGACGAGGTAGCACCGAACCTGTAAGCCCAGCCCTCGAACTTCCCCTGCGCCGTGACGACCTTCGGCAGGTAGTCGAGGTTATAGTCGATGGGCTTCGGCACGGGCTTGAGGCCCACCTCTTTCGCGTAGGCGTCGAGCACCTCGACGCGCCGGATGAAATCCGCGCCGAAGAACAGCTGCGTGATGTACTGGGACGGGTACTCGGGCGCGCCGTTAGGGAAAGCGGCTGCGACGAGCTTCTTCGCTTCGGCCACGTTGTAGGTGTAGTACTTAGCGTTGTCGCCAAAGGTCTTGGCGTCCCGCGGGTCCAGCGTGACGTCGGGCACGTAGCCCATGGCCGTGTAGTAGTAGGTTTCCATGGGCAGGCCTTCCTTCTCGAAGGCGGAGATGTTGTAGAAGGTGTCGAGGAAAGTGTCGCGGTCGAACGACATGGCGACCGCCTGACGCACGCGGTCGTCGAGGAAGGGTGACTTCTGACCGCCAATGGGCGACCAGCCGAAGCCGATCATCGCCGTCGGGTTCGCCGTTGACGGAAGCCACTGGTACATGCTCAGCGCCTTCGTCTCTCTCTTCGTGGTGACGATGTCCTGGGGTTGCACGCCCGGGTTCAACCCCACGTTTGTCCCGAAGACGTAGACGTTGCCGGCCTTGAACTGGCTCAGCTGCGTCGCGTACTGGGGGACTGTGACTACCTCGATGGTGTCGATGTACGGCTCGGTCTTGTTCCAGTAATCCGGATTGCGTTTGTAGGTGAAGCCAACGGAGGGCGTGTACTTATCGAGGATGTAGGCGCCCGTGCCGATCTGGCCTGTCTTCGGGTCGAAACCGTTCTCCGTCTCCTTCGGCTGGATCGAGCCCAACTCGCCGGTGATCATGGTGCCAAACCGCTGCATGATGTAGGAGCTGGGCTCCTTTAGCTTGAAGACGACGGTCTTGGGGTCCGGCGCTGTGGCCGACAGGATGGGCGCGGCCGAGTTGACGGAGTTAGCGTTCGAGGCGCGGTTGCCGCCCTTGGCCTCATACCGCTTCCAGTTCTGAACGACGTCGGAGGAGTCGAAGGCGCGGCCGTTGACCGGCGCCTTGTTGTGCCACTTCACGCCCTGGCGCAACGTGAAGACGAGCTCGGTCCCGTCGGCGGAGAACTCCCACTTCTCCGCCAGGCCCGGCACAACCTCCGTACGGCTGGACGGCTCCCTGTGGCCGGGCTTTCCCGCGACGAGCGAGCCGTAAGCGAGGCCATTGAGGATATTTAGCTGGATCTGGCCCTGGATGACGCCGTCGAGGTGGTTCGGCTCCCCAGTCGCGAACCATTTGAGCGTGCCGCCGCGTTTCGCCGACTTCGACGTGTCCTCGATCTGGGCGACGAGACCACTCGTGTCGCCTTTGACGCCCTCCTCGCCGCCGCCGCCACCGCAGGCCGAAAGAATGGCGGTCCCGAGAGCGAGACCGCCGGATGCCGCTATTGCGCGCCTGCGACTGATGCGGCTGTGGAGAACCTTGTCCCAGTAGCTTGCCACGTTCTCCCCTCCTAGTATCCAGCCGCGGCCCGCCGCGGCGCTTTACATCGGCCACATGATTGCACCGCCTGGCTGCCGCGTCAATCGCAAGCGGTGTGCGATGTACAGCGCCTTCGCTTCGAAAGCAACCCTTGGCCGCCCCGCAAGCGGATTCCGTAGCGAGGCGCGACGTCGATCCCCTGGACCTCTCAGTCACGGCGCCGGCCGCAACGGTCCTCCATTCCGGGCACGCAGAGGTCGCCTATACCAGGTGACGATCACGAATCGGCAGCGAGTTATTCTAACTTGTCTAGCTTGGAATTGGTGTTTGGCGCTTTCCTGGCTTGAAACCGCAGTTGTCTAGCTTGGAAGGCCTCGAACCTAATGGGGTTCAAGTGAACTACTGCTCGCATCCAGCCCAACCAGGACCGACGGACTCGCCGGCCAGCTGTCCGGACCTTGGCGAACCGACCCTCAAGCGCCCGTTGACGCCTTCAACGGCCCCTTCTATAGTTCCGGCGTAGAGGACGCATCGTTGGAAACGATCATTTCGGCCCTCATTGCCGGAGTAGCGACGATCACCGCCGCGCTGATTGCTAACAAGGCAGTCCGCGTGACGATCAACCCTCCGGGCTGGGTCCATGCGTTCGGTTTGGTGTTAGCGGCGGTCGTCTTCGTTGTCCTTACGATTGGTACCAAGAAGGCCATCGAGCCGGGCCCATCCGACGGAGGAGAGCGCGAGATCCAGTTACTGGACGAGCCCCTCGTACCCCAATAGGCGTAGTCGGACAGCACGAAGAGAAGGTGCACCTAGAAGCACCAGGGCGAACCAGACTTCCTCGACGCTAGGCGCACCGCCAGTTCCAGACTCTTTCACCTGGCGGATCAGGGCGTTAGTAGCCGGTGCAGGTCCTCGCGGGCGAGCGGCCTAGAGCTGTAGGCCAGTCTTAGCTCACGGGAATCGTCGCGCCCATCTCAGGCTTCCGGCTTTACCTACCTTTACAGGTGGTAGGCGGCGAGGTTTGACTCGAACCGCTAGCTTTGACTTCGTCCGGCCGACGGTCAAGAAGTTCCTTCTTCTTTGCCTCGTGCTCCTTCTGCTTCGCCGCGTCCAAGCAGTAGTAGTGCCCCAGCGCCGCGTCGATCAGGCTGACGCGCGTGGCGCGCTGCATTCGACCGGTGCCAGGCTTCTCTGGGTCGAGCGCCTCGTGATAGAAGGCGAGGAACTCGCGCTCGTTTGCGTTCTGACCGCCTGCAAGACCCGTACGCCACTGGTTGATGTGCTCCAGCTCGTGGCCAACCTGCAGCACGCGCCGGGCAAAGTGCCTCTCGGTTGTCCCATTCAAGAAGTAGTTTCCAACGCTAATCTTCCCCCTGCTCTTTGCCTTATCTCTATCGGCCGACATCGCTTCCACGGTGTCCAGCCCGGTCCCTGCCTTCGCATCGTCAAAGACAACGGCATCGACCTTCGCCCTCTCGCCCGGGTAGTAGGCGTCAATGATCGCGTTGACCACCTCCACCGCTCGTACCTCGGCATCCTTCGTCGTGTCCTGGGCTTTGGCGATAATTGCTTTCGCCGTCGCGTCGAGCACGTTTGCATCTGCAGGCTTCTTTGCGCCGGTAGGCGCTTGTCCCGCATCAGGTTCTTTCTGGCCTGCATCAGGTGCCGTGCCAGCATCTGGATCAGGCTTCCTCTGCCTAAACACAGTGCCATCATGCGACGCGCTGTCCTGTTGGGCCACGTGCGCCAGCTCATGCGCCAGGAGGCGCTCGCCCGCGCTCGTCCCCGGCGCGTACTGTCCCGCGTCGAAGACGATGTCCCGACCCACGGTGTAGGCAAGCGCGTTCACCGAACGGGCCGACTCCGCGGCGAGCTCATCGGCGTGGACGCGCACGTCGCCGAAGTCGCGGCCGAAGCGTGACTCCATGAGTGAACGCGTCTCCGCGTCGAGCGTCTCGCCGGGCGAGCGCAGCACCTCGCCGACGACGGGCGGCGCGTCATGACACGGACACGACTCCGACGGCACGGAGCCGCAGCGCTGCAGGCCCGGCACCGCTGGGGCGCCCACATCGCCGGCGAGCCGCCCGCCGGCGATGACGGCATCGGCGACGGTGTCGGCCTCGCGCTCCAGCGCGTCTCCGGGCTCGCTGACCGCGAGCTTCGCCATGAGCGACGCGCCGGTGCAGCGGGGACAGCCGCCGCCGCAGGCGCAGGCGCCGTCCGGCCCACGGTCACCGGTCGGGCTGCGTGACAGCCGGGGGAGGCTTGAGGGCGCGCGGCCGGCGCCGCCGGTAACCCTTTCCGCCCTGAGAGCAGCGATCATGGCGCCCCCAGCTTACACCGCATTGGACGTGCCCGTAATTCCAGACTCCCGGCCTTCAACGTGGCTCTCCAGGCTAGAACCGGAGCTCCAGCTGCGGTACGCCGGTCCCGAAAAAGCCTCCTTCGCGCTCGGTTGCCAGGGGCCACTGGCGCGGCGGCAAGCCGGCGGCCGTCTCCTCGAAGACCACCTGGCCGCCGATCAGGGGCCGCGAGGCGCGCACCTCGCTGATCAGCTTTTGCATGATCGGGTCGCTCTGAAGCCACGGATACGTGAAGTAGTTGTCTATGATGACCGCCTGCTGCTCGGCGTCGTAGTCGTGGATGCTCTTCCCGGCCTCCAGCGTGTAATTGCCTGCCAGGTGTCTGCTGCCTGCCAGCATGCCCGCGACCTGGTGAAATGCCGAGTCCGAGATGTAGCCGGAGCCCTTGGTCTGGTACTGCCATACATGGGCAAGCTCGTGGATCAGGACGCGCCGGGGCATCGTGTAACCGGGCGGCACACGGATCGTGTCACCGAGGGTCGTCGGCGCGCTGAGCAGGGGCGAATACACCATCCTGACGCGGCTCAGGTCTATGCTGCTTTCGAACACGGCCAGGGCGTCCGCGGCCTCGGTCGAGCTAAGGGGGCTGCTGCCGATAGCGAAAGCTCCCTGTCCGCGGACCAAGCCGACCTCGAGAGACGGGGAGCGAAGGCTTGGTCCCGACGTCTGGCGCTGAACAAGAGTCCTGCTGCTGGCACGGACACTGCCCGCTGCGCCGCGCGGGCTCATCTCGGCGTCCGCCGCGCGGTCCGCCTCTTGCCCCAGCGGGTCTTCGGGCTGGCTCATCTCCAGCTTCGGCATGAGCGACGCGCCGGCGCAGCGCGGGCAGCCGCCGCCGCAGGCGCAAGCACCGTCTCCAACGTGCTCCGCGGGGCCCCAAGGCACCGCCTGGCGCTGGAGCGTCGGCGGCGCTGCATGGTTGGCTGACAGCCGCTCAGGGATGTGCGCGACTAATCTCGACAACACTTCAGAAGCGGATCCCCCATTGAATCAGCGTAGGCGGAGACGTCTCGCGGCCGGGTTCGCCGGGCGTTGGCAGTTGCTCCGGGAACACCTGAAGGCCAGGGATCAAAGACGGTAGAGCCTCCCGGCCGATGTGAGCCGCCGCGCGCGTTGGATCGTAGTTACAGAGCGCGCCTGTCCCGCGACTCCCTACAGGTGAGATCGCGTCGACGTGGACGGAGACGCTGTTCGAGCCGCCGATGGCCAGGTGGAGGCTGTCAGAGCTGGACACCTCGCGCACAGAGGTAGTGCCTGGGTGGAGCATGCCCCCGAGCGGCGTGTCGACGCAGAAGCGCGGATTAGCAAGCAGGCTCTTAAAGAACTCCTTGCTGTCTCTCACGATAACGTCGGCTCCGGCCACGCCGCCCTGCACTCGGAAGTAACGACAGTCGATGCCGCCCGTCCATACTCCGTCGAAGCGCAGCACGTGGCTCCAGAGGCCGCGCTCGCGGAACCGATTGTAGATCGACCTGAGGCTGGCCCGCGCGCCCGGGCTTAGTCTCTCGAAGCACGCCGCGGCGCCGAGGCCTTCGCAGCCAAGGCCTTTCGCGCCGGCAGGCTCCGTGACGCTCGCTTCGAGCACGACCTGTAACTCCCGCGGCAAGTCGTCGAAGGGCGATGTAACAGGCGGGGCGGCGGGCGCCGGCCCCGACGGCGGCGAAGTAGGCGCAGGCGTGGGGGAAGGCGCTGCTTGGCGCTGGAGCATCGCCGGCGGGCCGCTGCTGAGGCTCCGGCGTGCGGTGCCGGCGGAGAGCGGCGCCAACACGGCCTCCGCGACGCGGTCGGCCTCAACCTCCAGGGGGTCCCCGGGCTCGCTGATTGCGAGCTTAGGCATGAGCGAAGCGCCGGCGCAGCGCGGGCAGCCGCCGCCGCAGGCGCAGGCGCTAGCTTCTCCACAAACTGGATGCTGGACTGCCTCGGCCTTCCGCTTCAGAGAGGGGCCGTCGGCATCGAATCGGGGGGCGATCCGCGGTGGTGCACTCTTCGTTGCCACCGCCATGCGGCTGATCACCGGTCAGCCTCCGTTTGTCGACTCGCTCACTACGCGTGTCTACCCCTTACTGGGAGCCTACGAGATGCCACCCGTCCATGTCGCGGCTTCGACGCTTCGGACCGGTTCGGTCCAGGCGCAGTACTAGAATCGGACGCCGACACCAGCTGTGCCACCTCCGCTTAGTTCCTTCCTGTCGGAAATGATCACAAAGCCTCCGAGTCGCCAGAAGAATCTCGGTCCCTGCGTGCCAAACTCCTGGCCAATTCCCGCCGCGCCCAGACCAGCGACGTTGTTCGTAAGGCGATTGGCTTCCTGCGGCGTTACTTCCGCGAGGATGCCCGCTTCGAGGTCGAAGAAGAGTGGGTTCTCGACGCGCCGGCCCGGTTGCCCTTCCTGTAGGATACGTAGGCCGAGCGAACCGCCCACCAGCAAGTTGTCTGGCGTGAGATAGACGCCGCGCGCGCCGAGCCGCAACGAGTAGATCTGGTTCAGGACGAGATCCGCGCCGAGAATGCCCGCGCCAGCCGCGGCCCCGCGAACGCCGGCCGCGCCGCCGTGAATCGAGACCTCGCCTCCGACGAGAGATGGCCCCTCGGGCGCGCGCCTTGGCGCTTCCGGAACGTCTAGCAGCGACCTAGAAGGAGGCGTGGGCGGCTGCACCGTCTGCTCACGCTGTTTCGCCTCGTTGTGGATGCGCTTCTCCAGGTCGTTCAGTTCTCCGATGAAGCCACGGATTGCCTTGTAGAACACGGGGTCAATCTCCCCTTTCATGACGTCACGGTGGCCCGTGGTGTAAGGGGAGCCTTGCTGCGTGTTCACAAACCAGACGTGCAAGAGCTCGTGATACAGCGTCTCCGCCATGTGCGACTCGGCGTCTGTATACGTGAATGGAATATCGATTGAGGTACCACCCGGCCAGGCCCCGCCGAGCTCGATCCCTGGGCCTGTGTGGGGTGCAACGTTCTTGACCCAGACATCGTAGAGGGGCTGGCCTGCCCACTCGGGCTCGAACAAACCGCTTGCGTCAGTACTGCCCCGCGGCAGCTGATCGACAAAGCTCACGTTTACTCTCGTCCCGCACTTGCCGGCCTTACAGAACAAGGCGTAGAGCGCATTAATCAGCCAACTGCCAGAACGCAGCCACAGCAGCCGACGGATCGCTTCTTCAGCGCGCTGCTTTTGCTCCCGGTCCTTGGGAAAGGCGGGCCTCACGAGCGCGGCCCAGCTGTCTGGTGCGTCCTGGCCTGGCAGGCGGCGCAGCACGCCAGCCGGTGCCTTCCTGCCTGGCTTGACGGCGGCGCGGGCGCCGGTCCTACTAACGGCGGCGGCCGTTGCATCGGCTTCATGCTCCCATTGGTCGTCGGTGGGACCGACGCGCGGTTCGGCGAGGCCCATGGAGCTACCGTCTTGCTGCACGACGTGCGTCAGCTCGTGGGCCAGAACACGGCGGCCGGAGTCTGTGCCGGGCGCATACTGGCCCGCGTCGAAGACGATGTCCCGACCCACGGTGTAGGCAAGCGCGTTCACCGAACGGGCCGACTCAGCGGCGAGCCCATCGGCGTGGACGCGCACGTCGCCGAAGTCGCGGCCGAAGCGTGACTCCATGAGTGAACGCGCCTCCGCGTCGAGCGTCTCGCCGGGCGAGCGCAGCACCTCGCCGACGACGGGCGGCGCGTCATGACACGGACACGACACCGACGGCACGGAGCCGCAGCGCTGCAGGCCCGGTTCGCGGGTCGAGGTCGGGTTGCGAGTGAAGCCGGAGCCGGCCATGACGGCGGCGGCCGCGCTGTCCGCTTCGCGCTCCAGGGGATCGCCGGGCTGGCTGACCTCCAGCTTGGGCATGAACGCGCCGCCGGCAGCGCAGCGCGGACAGCCGCCGCCGCAGGCGCAGGCGCCGCCTTCGACGTGCTCCGCGAGGCTATTCGAAGGGAGGGCCTGGCGCTGCAACAATGTCGGCGCACGACCAAGGTGAACTGCGCTCGTTCGCCGGACAGCCTGGTACGCTGGCTGAGGGATCGCGGCGCTACTCACCGATACACCAACTACGTCTTCGTTCCTTCTGCCTGTTCGGATACCGGCTCAAAGGCCAGGCTGCCAATGCTCGATGACCCAGCCGGAAGCCGCCCGGCGGAACGTGAGAACATGCTCCTTCCCTTCCGGCCCCAGCAGAGCCTGGACGGTCTCTTGCCCAGGTTGCAGCGCGCGGCCGTCGACGACACGAAACCGCCACATCCGCCACTGCGCCGCGAGCTTGCGGAGCGTCGCAGCCTCTAGCCCCCCGGACAGTGTGGCGAGCCATTCGGCCACGCTCTCTTCGACGAGCCGGCGCATCTCCTCTAGGTCGGCCGATTCCAGCGCATCGAGAAACGACTGCCAGGTCGCCTGCAGGTCGATGTCGTTGTCCGAGCCAGGCAAGAGTCAACCTACTTCACGAATGCGCTCGACCGCGCCTTGGACATTCGGGATGCGTCCAACCCAACTCCGGTGTGGCTGTACGACATCAGGTTCGTCACCTCAGCGGGATGCGATCCGTCATCGAGCAGAACGTGGCCCAACTCGTGGGCGAGGGGCTTGCCGGCTACGAAGGGACTATCGCCGTTCTTTATCACCACGCTCGCGGGCACGGTCGGAAAGCCGCTCGGCCAGAAGGCCTCGCCGTGGCTACCGGCGCTCAGAGCCTTAACGAGGTAGACAGTGATGGTGCCCACGCTCCGGTTGCGAGCCGTGAGCGCCGTCTCTTCGGCCGTCGGGGTGCCCACCGAGGAGTACTCATCCAGAGTAAGGTCGCTGCCGATCAACGCTTCGCTCTCTGTCCTGTTGAGCGTCTCGGCCTTGCCGGGCTCGATCGAGAAGTCCGCGGCAGCGCGGAAGATCGCGCTGGCGTCGGCAACAGACGTGGAGCGTGTCGATCCGTCCAGCTTGGTGACGTTCACCGTGAGCTTTCTTTGCGGGACAGTTGGTTTCTCTCCCAAGACCTCCTGCCGGCAGTAGGCGGTATTTGCTTCGCCCATGATTCGGATGCACTCCGCCAGTTCTGTCGCTTCCCGGTAAGGCAGAGGTGCGCCCGGTCGCGTCACGCCCGCGTCCGGCGCCGGCTCTCCGAATTGGCCGCGATCAGCCAGCTTGGCCACGAGCGACGAAGCGCCGGCGCAGCGTGGGCAGCCGCCGCCGCAGGCGCAGGCGCCGTCCTCGACCTGCTCTGAGGCGGCCGACGGGGTCGCCTGGCGCTGAAGGGGCGCGGGCGCAACACCCTGAGCCGTAAGGCTGAGGACCGGGGATGCGCGGCGGGCGAGGGTGGCGATCATGACCCCTGCTATCTTCGCGTGAAGGTCAACCGGGTGGTCTTCGCGGCTCCGTGGGGGGCTCGGTTGGGGCGCCGCCACGTCTCTCTTCCAGCGTCGGCGTCTCCTCGCCGCTCCTTTCCAGTGTTCCCGGCTGCGTCCGGATCTCGCGCGGCTGTCGCGGTGCGGGCCGCCGCTCGGCGGGCGCCGCCGGAGCGGGCTGCGACCCCTCCGAGCCGCCTGCCGGCGGTGCGGGCTCGGGCTGCCTCCTCGCTTCGGCTGGCGTTGTCTCGACCGCCGCCGGCGCTGCCAGAGCGGCCTGGTTCACGCCGATCTCGGCGTACTCGACGCCGCCGGGGATGGCAGTAAGCGATGTCGCGTGGCGGTAGACCGTCCGTTCGCGGCTGTCGAGGACGCGCAGAAAGACCTCGCGGCTCGCGGCCGGCTCCCTTCCGGCCGCCGGGAACGTGAGCTTGATGAGGAAGCGCCCGAACTCGTCGATAGGTGATTCAGTTCCTTCGAGGCGCTTGCCGGCGCGGTCGAAGAGCGCGACGAGGTGGTTGCGCAGGCTGGCGGGGTCGACGCCGGTGAGGCGCCCCTGCAGCACCCAGCCCTGCGGGTCGCTCTCCGGCACGTCGGTGCGGGCGCGCACTGCCTCCTCGCCCAGGCGCTTGCCGAGCACGGCGTTCGCCTCGATGCGCAGGGCGAGCGCTCGCAGCCGCGGGTGATCCGGCGCCAGCGTCTGGCTAAGGCGCTCCTGCTCGCTACGCAGGCCGGCCTCCCGCGCGGCCCGCAGGAGGAGGAACGTCTCGAGCTCTGAAGCGCGTTCCTCGTCGGCCGCGTCCACGCCCAGGCGCAAAGTCTCGTTGATCTCGTCGATGGTGATCCGGGTCTCGTCCTCGTCCGCCATCGTCATCCTCCGAAGTCAGCCATGACTTTATCAAATGGAACGCAGTAGGTGGGATCGTCGCGGCTCACAGCGATGGTGTTGCCATCGGCGACGGTCCGACTGGGCACGCCGCTCGGCCGGACGATGAGACAGTGCGTGCATTGGTTGTGGGCGGTGATGTTGATTTCACCGAAGGTCACGGCCGAGAACAAGGCGTCGGCGGGGCCCTCCTTGAAGCGGTTGTTCGTGACGCGGACGGAGCTTCCAAAGACGTAGGCCTGCGACAGTATCGTACCGCTCTCCAGGTCGGTAAGGCACTGGTTGGAGTCGAAGGCGATGTCGTCGGCGCTGCGGAGCGAGAGAGAGCTGATGCGTAGGTCGGGTTGGGGGAGGGCGGCGACTCCGACCGGCGGGATGGGCCTGTCAACGATGCCGGGAATGCGACCCAACACCTCAGGCCGGAGCCGTCCTGCGCTCAGCAACGCCACGCCTCCCAGCGGGCGGCCGGCAAGCGTGAAGAACGCCGGCGCTGCCGCGGGAGCGGCGGCTGGTGGCGCAGCAGCTGCCCCCGGCGCCGCCGCCGTCGCAGCCGCCAAGGAAGCGATCACCGTCGCCCGTGTGCCGAGGAGCGTGATCGCCGGCTCCAGGGGGAGCGCCGAGATGCGGGGCGGGCGTTCCACCAGTCGGGGCACGGAGGCGAGGTCGAGAATGCACTGGTTGTCGCTGAACAACATAAGGCCGCTGGCGATCTGGCGCTTCTGGTAGGCCGGCTCCAAGTGCTTGCGCAGGACGACGCTGGCGGCGGTGGCACCGCCAACGGCCGCCTCTGTCAGGGTCGCAAGGCGGAGGCGCGCTTTGAGGCCCGTCGCGATCGATTTGAAGCGGCGGGGCTTCGGCTGCTCCTCCTCCGACCAGCCGAGGTTGTTGATCATCACCGTGGCGCCGTACTCGGCGCGGACCAGGCCCGCCGGCAGTGGCACAACTCCCAGGCTAGTGAAGTAGTTCCCGTGCACGGAGACGGGGCCGATGGCGGTTACGTTGAGCGCCTGGCCCAGGGGCACGCTGACCACGTTGTCCTGGACGAGCAGAGCGGGGGCCTCGCCGCGTGGAAGCTCGAGGACGTTGCCTTCCAGAGTCGGCTCGCCGGGCGGCGGCACGACGTGGACGATGTGGATGCCGCCGCGGCGGCCAGCGCGGGCACGCGTCGGCGGGTCGGCCGTCCGCATACCGTTGTTGACGATGCGGTTGCGGCTGATCTCGGCGCCTTCCGCCGAGAGAACGAAGACGCCGCAGACGGGGTCGAGGTAATTCGGTCCGTTGTCCTCGATCACGTTCTCGCTGACTACCAGACGCTCGACCTGGGCGAGGGCGATGCCGCCATAACCCATGCGGTCGGCCATGCGCGCCTCTGTGGGCTCCAGCGGACGGCGCAAGCAGCGGCGGATCTCGTTGCCGCTAATCGTCAAGCCGTTGACGGCGATCGTGTCGAGCGAGGAATCGAGGTTGAAGAAGCCAACCACACCGATTCCGTTCAGCCCCATGTCCAGGATGCGGTTGCCACGGACGTGAATGTCCTCGAGCGGCCCGGCCGAGACCTGAAGCGGCTCCTCCGGACGGCCAGTCAGGTCGGGGATGCGTAGCGTGCCGGGCTTGCGCGGGTCGTACAAGGGGAGGAGCCGCCGGCGGGCCCGGGGTAGCTCGCGGTTCTCTTGGTCGACGAGGCGGATCGAGCCTAGGGTGATCCCGTTGCCCGTGCCGCCCTGGATGAGATTCTCGATCACGCGGACGCGCTCGGACAGGCCGCCGAGCTGCAGCCCGCCCCACGCAGCCTGAGCGACGACCGGCGTCCCCTCGGAAGCGAGATTCAGGACGTCGCGCGGCCAGGCCACCGCTCGGTCACGGTCGGCAATCCGCGTGCGGACGCGGACGACATTTCGTTCGATGAGGGAGTCTTCGCCCAGGAAGAAGGCGGCGGGCGCGTCGCCTTCCGCGTCGAGCATTTCGATGGTGCAGTCGCGGACGGTCGCGTCCAGAGCGCCCTGCACCTCTATGGCGGGGCGCGCGGCGGCGACGATGTGGAGGTCGGCAAGCGTCAGGCGGCTGAGGCTGCCGGAGGCGCCGTGGTTCCCGTACTTCAGAGCCAGCTGCTCGGAGATGGTGTCCTCGCAGAGGACGCCGCCGCCCGTGGCATGCGCCTCGATGTCCAGGCCGGAAATGCGCACGGACTGAGAGTCGAGGACGTGGAAGACGGGGCTTGCCTGACCGTTTCGCGGTGGCCGCGAGACCACGCGGCTGCGGCCTCCGCAGCCTGAAATCGTCACGTTGCGGCGCCGGGCGATCGTGACGTTCTCCGTGTAGACGCCGGGCAGGACGCACACCTCACCGCCCTCTGCTGGTAGTGAGTCCACAGCGTCTTGGATAGAATCGAACTCGCCGTGGCTGGTGATGCCATCGCCGACCTGGAAGCTGCAGCAGCTTTGGATGTCGGTGAGCGGCAGAAAGACGCGGCGGCAGTCTTCCACGGTGCTCTGGCCGGCGTTGTTCCAGGTGAGCTCGGCGAGAGGCACGCGGTGGAAGCGCACGCCCTCCGGCGGCGCCACGTCGAGCAGCAGCTCCTCGTTGCCGACACCGGCGGCGCGGACACTGAACGTCCAGTAGCTGCCGGCGGGATAGCCGCCGGCAGCGCCCAGGTCGAAGCCGAGGAGAATGCCGTCCTGCAGCTCGCTGAGGTTGGCGCCGGCCGGGAAGTCGCTGATTGCGCGGACGCCGTTCCAAAGACGGATGAAGAAGCTGCCGGCGGGCAGCGGCTGGGTGCCGGGACCCATGGGCAGCACGAGACGGTCTTCCGCGTCGATGGTGACGTTCTCGGCGGCGTAGACGACGCGCCAGACGCCGAGGCCGCTATCGAAGTCGAGCGCCTCCAGGTAGAAGGAAGGGAGGCCGCAGGAGGTGATCGCCTGCAGGTTCGCCTCGATTTCGGCGCGATCGGGCGCGACGATCTTGGCGCGGCCCACGAGGCCGCCGTTGAACTGCGAGAACTTGAACCGTCCCAGCCCGGGCCCCTCGATCGTCTCGATGCGATAGAAGCTGTGCTCGAAGCCCGTATAACCGCCGCCTTCGACCACGGGGCAGTCGCCGCCGATCTGGACGGTGGGCTGCAGCTTCACGGTGAGACGGCCGTTGGCGGGCGGGTTCAGCTTGTCGCGAATTGTCTCGCAGCTCTCGCCGTCAGCGAGGCGGAAGAGGCGGAAATCGAAGGCGGTGCTCAGGCGCTCCGTAGTGTCGGGGCCGCCCAGCGCCGGCTCGATAAGCAGCTCGGGCAGCTGGAAGCCGTGAACGGCCTCGCGCCAGACTTCGAGGACGACGGCGTCGCGCACGCCGTTGCCGATGGTGCCGGGGACGGCTGGCGGGTCCTGGACGGGACGCTGCAGATAGGTGGCGCGCCGGCGCACGGCCTGGCCGGGCTGGTCCTCCGCCAGCCGGACGAGCAGGCCATCCGCCCAGACGCGGCCGGGTTGCACGTCCAGGATGACCGCGCCGTTCTGACGCTGCCCGGCGACTACACGGAAGCTCTCGCGCGCATCCACGGGCACGGCCGCCACGCCGGCGCCGATGGCGTCGCGCGCAGCGGTGTCCTGCCAGTCCGTCGCGATCAGCGTCTGGGCCGTGCCGTCCGTGTCGAGGAAGACGCGCCCCTGCTGGTAAAGGACGCCGGCGAAGCCTTCATGAATCTTCTTGGAGAAATCGCCATAGACAGTCATCGTCGCTCCTTAGGTCACTGGGATTAGCAGAGGTCGCACGCCCAGCGGCATGAACTCGCGATAGCGGATCTGGAGGTTGCGCCAGCGGTGCGCTTGGCGAAGGAAGCCGTAGGCGCCCATCTCGTCGTCGGCCGGGCCGCGCTCGCGGACGCGGAAATCTGTGCTATGGGCCAGCTGGCCGTAGGCGGCGTCGCCGAATACCTCGCTGACGAAACGAAGAAACGCCTCCTGGCCCGAGACGCAGGCGTGGTTCTGGGGCAGCCGGTCGCCGACGCCGGCGAAGTAGCTGAACCTGATGCAGCCGTGCTGGTTGTCCTCAACTTCCAGGGCGTGGACCCAGATACCGCCTTCGCCTTCCATGCGCCGCACACGCGTCCGGCCGAAGAAGGTAGCGCCGGCCACCTCGGTCGGCGGGCCCCAGGTGGTCGCGGCGTTCGTGGTACCGCCCACGGCAAAGACGTTGCCGGGCGCGTCCGAGACGCCACGGCCGGCATCGATGATCGAGTCCTCGACCGTCAGGTTGTAGGACGTGTCGATGCGCAGCGGTCCGGCAACGGAGCGGCGCAGGGCGATCCTCGGCGTCTGGTCGAAGGCTAGGCGCTCCGCGTCGGTCGTGAAGCCGTGATCCTCCGTGAGCCGCAGAGACGCGAGGGCGCTGCCGGCGGGCGTGCCGTCGCGGCCGCGGTAGCGCCCCGGATCCAGCGTGCAGTCGACGATCTCGAGCGCGTCGACGGCGGCGCGGGCGATGAGCGGCTCTCCATCTGGGAAGTTGGCGTGACGCGTGATGAACAGGCCCTCCAGCCGGACGCCGAGGTCGCCGCGGGCAGGGTCGAAGGGGCGGAAGCGCAGCGGCCGAAGAAGGCGGACAACCGGCCGCTCGTCGCCGGCGGCGCGGATCACGAGGCTGTTCGCCAGCCGCAGGTTGGCGGCGTTGGCGCCAACCACCGCTCCGATATCGAGGTCATGCACGAAGCTGTCCTTGATCTCAACGACAACGGCCTGCGCCGCCGTATGCAGGTCAGCGAGCTTGTCTCGTAGGTCGTTGGGGCTGGTGCTTCGGCGGACCTCCCTCACTTCCGGCTGCTCGTCGGGAAAGAGGCTGCTGGCGGGCTCCCGCGGGATTGGGTGGGCGCCGACAGGACCGGCCGCGCCGTAGGTGAAGCTGAGTCGCAGCGCATCGCGCAGCGCCTGCGCCTCGGCCTGGCTGGAGACGCCGACGGCCAGTCGGCCAATGGTGGGGTCGATTACGATCTCACGGTCGGCGACTGGCCGGCCAAGGCCTGTCTCCCAGGCGCAGAGATTAGCGCCGCGGAATTGCCAGACTGCGCCGCCGAACTGCGCCGCCGGGACGAAGATCTGGAGGGCGGGCGCCTCCTTGCCGACCAGCTGGCTCAGCACTTCCACGTAGGCGGCCGGGTGGCCCGCGGGCGTGTCGTCCGTCAAGCGCGGCGGCGGGATCGGCCCCGGCGCTTCGTCCGGCAGCGTCAGCGAGACCGGTTCTCTGGAGGTGGGGCGTGCGGCGGTGTCACGGCGGACGTTGAAGAGCTGAACCGCGCGGTCGATCTGAAAGGCGTCGAAGCGCACGACGAAGGGCGCAGCTCCGGCGGGAGGCGCTGCGATCGCCTGGATGGCGCGCGTTGCCGGCTCGGAGAGACGGACGGTGTAGGGCTGCAGGCGCCAGAGGAAGATCGCCAGGTTCGGGAGGTTGTGATGGATCGCGCCTTGGAGGGCAGGCTTGACGTCCGGCGCGTAGCCGAAGGGATCGAAAGGCGTGCCGCGAAAGCTGAGGATTGCCGGGTCGCGCAGCGTCACGCTGCCGCCGCGGACTGGCATGCGGAGCGTAACCCCTGGCCCGCCCAGGGGCGGCCGGCCGCCCGCGTCCGGTCGCTGGTGGTTGAGATGCTGATGCCAGAGGAGGTTCTCGCGCAGCTCCACGCAGCGCACGCCCCAGCCCGTCAGGTCATAGGTCAGGAGCTCGATGGCGCCGAGAGTGCCCTTGCGACGGCGCAGGGCCACCGTGTCGGCCACGTCGGCGCGCAGGGTCCGCGGCTCGCCGGAGAGGTGGCTCGTGCCCAACAGGTCGCCGATGTAGGGGATAACCCAGTCGGCGGCGGTCTCGATGAAGAGATCGTCGTAGAGGGCCTCGATGTTGGCGTGGACAGCATCGAACGCAGCCTCGAAGATCTCGATGTAGGCCTGCAGCGGGCCCTTCGCCAGACGCTGCTCCTCCCGGATCGTCTGATCGCGGATGCGGTAGATCTCCGGCAGTCGCGTGTAGAGGGGGACGCGGTCGCCTGGCATCAGCTCTCCTCCTGGGCGGGTCCCGCCGCAATCTGGACGCGCAGGTGATCGACGTGCAGAGCGAGAATCCCGCCCGGTCCGGGGTCGAGGCCGGCCCGGCGGGGCCAGGGCGACGCCGGCAGCTGTAACCGCTGTGGGTCGACGGTCCGACCGAGGGCGTCCTTGCCGCTGCTGCCGGGCCAGTCGGCGCCGAGGGCGTTGACGCGCAACCAGCGCACGCCGGCCACGTTCTGAACGACGCCCTCTATCTGTGTGGCGTACAGGCGCTCGCCGAAGCGCCGGCCGGCGGTGCCGTCCGCTGCGTCTCCGCTGAGACCGGCAACGCCCAGCGCTCGCCGCACGCCGTCGAGCACCGCCTCCTCGCGGTAGGTCGGGTCGCGGACGATCGTGAGGTCGGCGTAGAAATAGAGGCGCCAGCCGGCCCTGACGGTGATCGGGAAGCGCGCGGGGCCGCGGCGCTTGTTCGCCGTCGCGACGACCGAGCGAACGTCCTGCAGCTCGGCGTCGCGGCCGGTGTCCATCAGCACGGTGAGGACAACGCCCGGGACGCCGTTGTGGATCGCCCACGCGGCGGCGGCGCGAGAAACGCCGGCGATGGCCAGCGTCTCGCTCTCGAAGTCGGCGAGGCTGACAAGGCGGCCGAGCGCCTGGATTCTGCCGGGAGCGGCGGCGCGGGCGCTCTCGCTCGACTCTGCCAGAGTGCCGCCGGACACGACGCCGGGTAGCTGGATCGCGTCGAGGCGGTCCAGCCTTGCGCCGCCCTGGACGGTCGTACCCTCGCGCACGGAGCCGTAGGCGGCGATGCCGCTGCGCTGGCGGGCCACGACGTTGCCTACGCCCGAGGGGAGGCGAGCGCCCGTCTTGCCGTCGCCGAACTGCACCCAGCTGTCGCCCTTCGCGTCCTCCCGCACGACGTAGACCTCATCCGCAGGCTTGCGCCCGAAGAAAGACGGCACGCGCTTCCAGAGGCGGCCGTTGACGTAGACCTGCAGTTCGGGCGCTTCCGCCGGCGTCTCGCCGGGGGCGCTGAGGTAGGTCAGCGGCGCTTTCGGCAGCTTGAAGGTCTGGAAGGTCGCGCGGCTGTCGCCATTGCCCAGCACGGCCTCGCGCTCCGCCTTGCCCTGAGTCGCGCCGACGACGTTGCCGAAGACGTCCAGCGGCGCAGACTCGAGCGGGAAGTCGTTGTAGTCGACCTCACGGTCGAGCGTGATGGCGCGCATCGCGCGGCGCTCCGGTGGCATGTCCGAGACAGCGACGGCCTGCACGGTCGCTCTCTCGGGCTCCCGGCCGGGCGGGAGCAAGACCAGCCGCCTGCCGAGCAGGGAGTCGGCCTCGGCCCGGCTGCCGACGAAGCCGAGCGTCGTGCCGCGCTCGGCGGCCGTAGCCTCGGCGCGAGCCTCGAAACGTAGCAGCGAGCCCACGGTCTCGTGGAAGAAGAGGTCGCGGATGTTATGAGAACCGACCGGTATCCAGATCGGTAGGTAGACCAGGCCAACTACGACCGCATTGTAAGTGGCGGGCCCCTCCACAACGGCCGGGGGCAGGTAGGCCGCCTCGTAATCGTTCGCGGCCCGATCGACGGCGTACATCGCGCCGCCGCGCGCTCTCCCGGTGCTTGACGTACTGCCTTGGGCAGCCGACATGGCATACTGAGCGCTGAGGACTTTCTCGGTGCCGGCCGCAACGTCTGCGATGACATCACGGGCCGAGTAGGAGCTGGAAGCAAGCGGGCTATCCAGCTTCACCGCCGTCGCCTCGCCGGTAATCGCACCCCAGGTGTAAGAGCCCTTGCGCGCGCCGGTGATCCGGCGCAGCCTCGTCAGCTGCGTCCCGGCGATCACGCCGGGTATCTGGCCGATGAGCGTGGCCCCGAGCGCCAGGTCATCGACCGCCTCATCGAGCAGAACCTCGGCCGCCATCAGCGCGGGGCGCGCGGGCGAAGGCCATCCCGCAGTAGACGAAGCCAAGTTGCGAGTGAATTCGACGTTGATCTGGCTGGCGCGACCATCGGTGACGATGGTTTGTTGCGGCGGCGAGTTGTGGCCGAAGTGGCGGAAGGAGCGTCCCAGCTTGTGGCCGGCGAGCAGCGGCGCCTCATTGGAAAGCTGCAGCGCGCCTTTGATACTGACCAGCGTCTCGCCGTGGCGCTCGCGCACCGCATCGACGATCAGGGTTTGGGCGCTGCGGAGCTCCGTCGGGACCACGGCTTGGTCTGGGACGCCGAGGAGGAGGCGGTCGCCGGGCTGCAGGTCGGGAGGCGTCCCCCCGTCCGGCGGCTGCAGGCGCAGCTCGGTCGTGCTGCCGGAGATGTTGGGCGTGAACACGGGCCGGTAAAGCGAAAAGCGGCTGAGCCAGGGGTAGGCGGTCAGGTCGGCGACGGTCTGGAAGTCGGCTTGACCCTCGAGGCCGGTCAGTTGGGCGGTGAGGGGAAAGCCCGCCGGCACGGACACCGGCGCGTCGCCGCGCACCTCGAAGGCGAAGTCGCCGCGGCCGCCGAGGCCGGGCGCGAGACGGTAGCCGCCCAGCCGCACCAGATCGGCAACGCTCTCGCGCCACTGCGCCGTGCGCAGAAAGGCCTCGTTGGCGTAGAGCTCCTGGTAGAAGGTGAGGATATCGCCGAGGATGGCCGCGCCTTCGAGCAGGGCGATGCCGGGGTCGTCCGCGCCGCGGTGCGTCCAGCGGCGCAGCACCGGCTCGCGGTCGAGGCGGTCTACGAGGGCGTCGCGGAAGTCGGCGTAGGAGCCGATGCGGTACTGGATGTGAGGCAAGTCGGGCCGGTTCACAGGGCAGAGCGGGAACAGGGACTCCCGGACGCAGGCGCTGACGTCGTCGCTCATCGCCTGCCGCCCTGGACGTCCAAGGTGATGGAGCCGCGCTCCATGTGGTCGGGGTCGTTTTCGACGAGGATGATCTCCTGGGCCTGCACGGTGATGGTGTCCGGCGTGCCGGCGGTGGGCGCATCCCAGCGCGCCATGCGCAGGGAGATTACGTGCTCGACGCCCTCAACTTCGTGAACGCGACCGAGGATCTCGCTGGAGTGCAGCTCCTGGCCGAATGTCCAGCGGTCGGCGTGAAAGAAGGCCGGGCGGCCGTCGCGCGTGTAGCCGTCGGAGAACTCCTGCTGCAGGATGAAGCGCACATCCTCCGGCCAGAACTCCGGCCGGACGCAGACGCTCACCTCGATCTTCAAGGGGACGAAGATCGGCGGCCGGATTTCCAGGTCCTCGCCGATGAGGCGAAGCGATTCCAGGTTGCGCGCGACGCTGCGCGCCAGAGCAGGCGTCAGCTCCGTCCCTTCGGCCGGATCGACAGCGATCCGCACGCTGCGCCAGCTGCCTGTCCAGGCATAGCGGGCGGCCGCGCGCGAAACGCCGGCCACCTCCTGGGCGCGGTCTATGTAGTCCTTGAGCGTGACGGCGCGCAGCTGGCGCTGGGCGTAGGCCTCCGGCACCCGCCGGATGATCTCAGCCGCGGGCTCCGGCGCGCGCCCGTCCGTAACGTCAAATGGGTTCCAAACGCCTTCGGCCACAAGCAGGTTCGGCGCCAACTGCGGGTCCAGCGTGGTTATAGTGTCGGCGCCAACGTTGCCGGCCAGCGGCAGGCCGGTCTGGTAGGTGCACCAGACCTCCGCCCCGTCCGGCAGGCGGCGGCCGTTGACGCCGTTACCGAAGCGAATGAGGCTGCGCTGCTCTTCGTCCGTCTCGACGACAAAGACGGACGAGCCGCCGTCGCTGTGGACGAGGTCGGTCTCTTCCTGCCAGAGCTCGGTCGTCGCCCCGGTCTTCACCTCGACCTTGAGCGTCGAAAGCGTCTGATCGTCGCCCCCCGGCTCCGTCTTCTGGTAAGCGAGGGGCCTGTCCTCCGGCAGGCGGCAAACTACGCCGCGACGGATCGTCGGCGTCGTCTTGTGCTCGCACTTCTCGTCCGTGCACCAGCAGACGTCCAGCGGCGGCGGCTCATAATGGCGTTTGTCCGCCTCTATCACGTCTGACCTCTTTAGATCCGACCCGGGCGGCAGGAAGATAAGCTTCGCCTCGCGGCCGTGGTAGGCGCACACGAGGTTGCCGTGGAACTGGGCGAGGTCCTCTACCTGGTAGGTGTTGCTCTGCGGATCCTTGTATTCAGCGCGGAAGCAGTAAGCATAACGCAGCCGCTCTCGCCAATGGACGCGCAGCACCCAGACGCCGCCGGCGAGGGCGGACTCCGACAGAGGGTCTGCCGTGACCTCGGCCGAGGTGAGCGTTAGCAGCTGGCGCTTCGCCGGGTCGGCGCCCGGTTCAAAGCCGGTGGCCGGGTTCTTGTGCTCCTGCAGGAGGAGGTGGCCGATCTTGCCGTCGCTGATCAGCTGAGCGATGGCGTCGGCGTTGGCCTTCGTGGGCGGCTCGAGGTGAAGGTCTGCCTGACGGCTGCTCGCCTCCAGGCCGGGGACGGCACCGCCCCAAGTGTAGAGGCGGACATCGTTCAGGAGATGGTGGACGCGGGCCTCCTCGCGCGTTCGGAAGACCTGGGCGTCATCGGCCGGCGCCGTTGCGCCGCCGGTCCAGGCCTGTAGGCCTGTGCCGAGGGTGCCGTCGGCGTTGGCGGCGAAACGCAGGGCGAGCCAGGTGCTCGCCTGGTTGCCTTCGTGGATGTGGTGATCCATGAGGCGGGCGTGACGGGCGAGGGAGACGCGCTTGCGCGCTGTAGCGAGGTACGCCTCGTTCATCACGCGGTCCTGGTAGTCGCTCAGCTCGTCCGCGGCGGCGCTGAGCAGGTCGATGAGCACCTGGTCGAAGTCGGCCTCGCTAGTCGGCCGCCAGCCGGGCACGCGCTGGCTCATGGCGACGGTGAGCGTATGCTTGAAGGAGTCGTAGTCCTTGGCCAGGTAGTCGATGGCCGGTTCCGGTTTGGCCGGGTCGCTCGGGCACCAGTCGGGCGCGCAGTCTGTGGTGAAGCAGCCGGGGCGGAACTTGAAGTCCAGCTCGTCGAACAGCGGGTCTATATTCGCGAAGTCGAGGCGCAGCGTGTAGGTCGAGTAATCGCCGATCGGCTCGACGGTGAGGATGAGAGTCTTGTCGGCGTCGGGCGAGCCCGGCACAGCCGCGGCGACGGCGGTGACCTGCACCTGGCCGTCGCGGCTGCCGGCGCGCATGCGGTGGCCGCCGGAGATATGAAAGACGTCGCGCGGCGCCGTGGCTGAGGGCGGCGTCACTGCCGCGACAATTGCACCGAGCTGGTTAGCCGTGTAGAAGTGCAGCTCCAGCCGCGCCTGCGTTGGGTTGGCGGCCGGTAGCAGAGCGACCAGCACCAACCGCAGGCCGTTGAGCGGGCCGAGGTTCTCCGCCCGGTTCTCCCGCTTCTCCTGGTCGACGATCGTCATCCCTGCGCGCTCCGCTCGAAGCGCAGACGGCGCGAGTCCTGCGTGCCGGCGATCCGGAACTGGAGGTCGATGGTGATCGTCGACTCCTTCACCTCGACCTCCAGCTTCTCGACGGCGACGCGGTGGCTGAGCCAGCGTTCGAGCGCATGGCTGATCATCGCGTTGGTCATGGCCGCCGTGGCCTCCGTGACGCCCTCGAAGACGAGGCGGCGGGCGCCCCCGCCGAACTCGGGCAGGAAGGAGCGCTCGCCGGGGTTGGTGAGGAGCAACTGGATGACCTCTTGCTTGACGTGCTCTTCCAGGGAGTGCACCTGGCGGCTGCGGCCGTCCGATCCCAGCTCGAAGGGAAAGGCGAGGTGCGGACCATCAGGCGCACTCATCGAGAGAAGCCCTTCGTCTGAGTGTTGACGACGCTAACGAAGCCCTGGACGGCGTTTTCGGGGCTGTAGCACTTACCCAGGCTGCTGCGCACGAGGACGGGCGTACCGCTAACGCTTACGTTCGAGGCGCCGGCCGACCATTCGATGCGGACGCAGGGCGAGTACTTGGTCCCGATTGTGAAGGGGCAGCCGGCCACCGTGTGGATGTCTGTTTCCAGAAGCGCGAGGGCGCTATCAGCGAAGACGTGCGTGTTGGCCGCAGACAGGATGGCCTGGCCGCCGTGGGGGCACTGAATGCGACTCGCGACAGTGAGGTTGTGGCCTGGCATCGCTACTTCGTCACCTTGAAGGCGCCGTCGTTGACGCTGACGCCAGAGTCGTCGAGGACAACCTTCGTCTGACCGAAGCGGATGGTGATGCTGCTATCCGATAGCGTGATCTCGCCCTTGGACGTGTGCAGGAGCTGGATCTTCCTGCCGGCGTCGTCGAGAACGACCTTCAGCTCGTTGGGCGTGATGATCACGCGCTGGTCAGGGCCGGCGGGCGTGGGGAGCTCGTTCAGGGCCCACCAGCAGCCCGTCCAGAGCGGATAGGAGGGATCGCCGTTCTCGAACTCGATCCAGACGCCATCGCCCTTCTTCGGGAGCATGAGGGCGCCATAGCCGGGCCCAGCGAAGGGCACCACTGGCCAGGCGGGCGGCGATAGCTCGTCGCCGTAGACGGAAGGCACCTTCGCGATGATCCGGCCGAGCTTCTCGCGGTCGTCCACGTCTTCGACGAGGCCGCGGTACTTACCCCAGTAACGCCCCTCGACGCGCTCCGCCAGTTCGGCGAACGGTTTGTCCAGGCTCTGGTCCATCGTCATCAGAGGATCGCCCCCAGTAGGCCGCCCAGCCCGCCACCGGCCGGCGCCGTCTGGGCGTTTCGGATCAGCCCGAAGGTCTGCGTGTATACGGAGCGCGTGAGCTGGTGGCTGACGCGCTTGATCAGGTAGTTGCCGGTCAGCTTCTCCTCCACGCCCTGGACGTTCACGACCCTGTAGGGCGATAGGACGGCGGGATAGCTTTCGCCGAGGACGCTGCCGGTGACGTCGTAGGAGAAACTGAGGCGGCTCGCCACCGCCCGCGCCCGCGCCCTGGCGTCGATCGCGTCGCCGCCGGGCGGCAGCATGCGCTTGGCGGCGAGGGCCGGTGAGGCAGCGGCCGGTTCCTGACCGAGGAGGTCCACGTCGGCGAAGCTCACCGTGACGGGCGTAATCTTCTTATCGGTGAGGCTCAGGCTGTACACAGTGACCTCGGCTGGTGCCTGAGCGTCGTTGCGCGCGTTGAAGCTGGCCAGGTTCCGATCCGCGCCCAGGAGGACCAGGGGCGGCAGACCATCAGGCGCGGTGGGCAGCGGCTTGAAGACGCCGATGCTCGCGCCGGGCTCATCGCTAGGCAGAACGCAGGCGACCATACCATTGCGCGCGGCGAGGCGGCGCAGGAGCTGCATCTCCGTCCCGCGCTGCATTACAACCGGCGGCAGGCTGTCGGTTGCCGGCGCTGACTCGGCGGAGATCTCCTGCGTGGCGATCTGCTTAACGCCCCTGAAGACCTGGGCGGCAATCTCATGGTCGAGCATGTTCTCGAAGCGAAGGACGCTATCGGCGCGATTGAGGTAGACGCTGTCATCCTGCACGCTGACGATGCGGCGGCTCACGCCCGGCTGCGAGCTCATGTCCTGGTTGTCGCCGACCACTGGCCCATCGATCAGGGGCACGAACTTGCCATCCCCCGGGTTGAGTTCGACGCGGATGCGGCCGAACGGCGCGGCGAAGCGCGGGTCGGCGCCGGTCCAGCGGCCCTTCTCGTCCGTGTAGCTGGGAACCGTCACGCGCGCCTGCCACGTCGCGTCCATCTGCTGCTCGACGCTGATGTCCTCGACCTGATCGAGCTGGTCCTTGGTCGCAGGCTCGTTGTCGAAGTAAAGGCGGAAGCGTACCTCGCGCATTACTGCTCCGGCACCTGAATGACGCGGTTCGGCGTTTCCAAGAGGTTGCGCGCCTCCAACTCGCTGTTGGCGTCGGCCACGTGCCAGAAGCGCGTGGCGTCGCTGTACTGGCGTTGCGCCATGATGTCCAGGCAGTCATTGCCTGCGACAACGTGCCGCTCGCCGGCGGTGGGAGGGAGCCGGCGCAACACCACGGCGTTCACCTCGCGGCCGGCGCGCGTGGAGACCGTGACCTGGCGCAGGCGTGCGTAGCGAGAGTTGTCGCGCAACACTGCATACCTCCTAGAACGGGATCATTTCCACGATCGCCTCGGCGGAGATCGCGAGGTTCACAAGCGCCTGCGCTTCCTTCACGGTGTCGGTGTAGATGTAGGCGCCGAGACCGATGAGGTCGCCCTCGGCCTTGGTAGGCTGGCGCACGGCGAGGCCGATGGAGACCTCCGCGCGCGTTGGGTTAAGGAGGAAGTCGTACTGCTGCTCCGTGATCGTTAGCGATTCGATGACGACCGGCAGGATGCGGGCGAGGCCCCAGATGAACAGGAGACGCGGGTACTTCTCCCGCGGGATGGGCTGCGACGGCGGGCCGCCCGTGCCGCCGCCGAGGGCGCTACCGATGGCGTCGACAGCCGCGCCGATGGCGCCGCTGAGCAGGCCCTTCGCCGGCCGCGCCATCTTCTCCAAGGCGGCGATCTGCGGCCCAACGCCGAAAGCGCGCGCTAGCGAGATGTCGACCGGGACGTTGAGCCGCTCGGCGGCGTCGAACTCGGCCCGGATCGTGAAGCGCTCTACGGGCTGCTCGCCGGCCTGGGAGATTTCCGGCGTCTGCTTGTTGGTTGGCTTCGGCGGGATGGCGATGGTGCGGGAGAGCGACTCCGGGTTGAACTGGAAGACGACGACGTTCGGCAGCGGGCCGAGGAAGTCGGAGGCGTACTCGACGAGGGCGCCGCGCAGCATGTAGGTCACAGCTGCCCTCCTTCGCTCGGCAGGCGCTCCCCCAGCGCCTTGCTGATCGAATGGGCAATCGCGGCGCGCACCGCTTCCGGCCGCGCCGCCATCGCCAGCGGCACCGCGCCGAGGTTGACGCTGGCGATGGCGGCGCGGCCGCTGGCGCCCGCCGGCGCCTCGGCTGCGAGGCCCTCGGCGACGGTGCGGCCCAGCACAGCGGCGGCGAGGCGCGCATCCTCGGCGCTCACGCCGCGCAGACGCAGCCGCAGGCGGTCGACGCGAATCGTCAGCTCAGACACGTTCCAGTTCTTCGATAAGCTGCGCATGCGGGCCGAATTGCTCCAGCGTGACGGTCTGGTGGAGCTTGTCGTACTCGCGTTTCACCGCCGTAATCACCTCTTCCATCGAGAGTCGGGGCTTGCCGCGTTTCCTGTCGCCGTCGCGGGCGGCGCTCTGTAGGCAGGCGTTGAAGGCGACGGAGCGGATGCCGCCGCCCGTGAGCTGGAATTGGCGCGCCAGGAGGTCAAAGTCGAGCTCGGAGGCGTCGACGCCAGGCGGGATGACGCGCTCCCAGATCGCGCGGCGCTGGGCGACGTCCGGGAAGGGGAAGTCGACGATGTAGCGCAGACGGCGCAGGAATGCCTCGTCGACGTCGCCGCGGCGGTTCGTGGCGAGGATGGCGAGCCCTTTGAAGCGCTCCATCCGTTCCAGGAGATAGCTGACCTCCAGGTTCGCGTAGCGGTCGTGGGCGTCCTTCACCTCAGTCCGGCGGCCGAAGAGAGCGTCGGCCTCGTCGAAGAAGAGAAGCGTCTCCGTCGCGTCGGCGGCGTCGAAGACGCGCTCGAGGTTCTTCTCAGTCTCGCCGATGTACTTGTTCACGACCTGGGACAGGTTTACGTAGTGCATCGGGATGTCCAGCTTTGCGGCCAGCACCTCCGCGGCCATCGTCTTGCCGGTGCCGGACGGACCGGCGAAGAGGACGGAGACGCCGCTCTCGTTCCAGACGCGGGCGGTTCCCCAGTCGTAGTGGACGCGGGTGAGGGCGCGCATCGCGCGCTCTATCTCATCGAGCTGGCGTTGCTGAGGCGGCGGCAGCACCAGCTCCTCCGGCCGGAAGCGGGGCGTGACGGGCCGCGTAAGGCCGCCGGAGTCGACCGGCATAGCGGCGCGACAGGCGGCGAACAGGTCTTCTGCACGCAGGCGGCCCTCGTGGGCGGTGAGTCCCGCACATACCGAGCGGATCGTCTCTGCCTGGAAGCGAAAGCGACGCGCCGCCTCCGCCACGGCGCCGTCGAGCGCCGCCGCCCGGTCACCCAGGCCGACGCGCAGCTCAACCAGCCGTTCCGCATAGGACAGACCCGGAACCATGAGCCGCGGCAGCAGCATCTCCGGCGGCAGCGCCGCCACGTCCTGCTGGTCGAGCCCGACGACGTAAACGGTGATCGGCAAGCCGCGCCGGCCGCAAAGCAGGGGAAGAAGGCGTCGGCGCTCGCCTGAGGCGGCGACAGGCTCCTCTTGCAGGAGAAGGTCGAAGCCGCCGAGCCAGGCGAGCGCGAGCAGCGAGTGCAGATAGCTCGGGTCGTCTGCGCCCGCGCCAGCTACGGGACGATAGACGACGCGTCCCACTGCCTGGGCGACGGCACCGACGGCCGCTGCGTAAGCCGCGCCGACCTGGCCGCGCACCTCCACCAGGCGTAGCCCCGTCTGTTCTGCTCGCAACCGGTCAACGAGGGCGCCGGCCTCCCCTGGGAGGTCTTGCGCCCTGGCGCCGAGCCTTTCGAGCGCGATCGATGGAGCCCAGTCGGCGCGCAGTAGCCGGTCCGCGACGAGCGACGGTACGTAGAAGGGCGCCTCCCAGCGCTCAGGGCCGGTAGACTGGAGCAGGCCAAACCGCCATAGCGGGTGGCCGGCGTCGGCGAGGGCGAGGCACTGCTCCGGCCGGTCCCAGAGGCGCTGCACCAGGGAGAGCGCCGGCTCCGTGCGGTTCGCGTCGTTGAGGCAGCTGCCGAACACGGGCGCCGACGCCGCGTCGTAGCGGGCGAGGAGGCCAAGAGCGAGCGCGAAGGCTGAGACATCGCCCAGGGGAAGACTGCGCACCAACCAGCTGAATGAGCCCCGAGCCGCCTCAGGAACAGGCGCAGGCTGCGTCTCGGCGATCCTCGCTGTGAGGTAGGCGGCCGTGGCGTCTCGGGAGAAGAAGGCCTGCTTGTGCTCCTGAAATCGAACGAGGTCAAGGCTCTCCTGCAGGGGCGACGCGGTCTCCGGCGGCACGAGTACCGAGGCGTCGGCCGGCGTCAGGCCGCGCTGGTGCCAGCGCCAGGCAACCTCGCGACGGAGACGGAGCGTCGCCACGCGCAGCCAACCCTCGGCGCAAGCGTCGGCGGCGACAAGCCGGGGTGTGAAAGAAGCCGGCTCTCGGTCGACAGCCATCGTCACAGCGACACCGCCGGGCTGTTACGCGCTTGGCGGCCGTTTACGCGCAGGATGACGCGATAGTCGCCGCGAGCGATCGGCGACGCCGCCGGGATCGTGAGAGTGAGCTGCTTCTGGTCGCCAGAATGGGTGAACGCGTCGAAGAGCCGCAGGATGCGGTCGCCACGGAAGAGACCGACGTACACCTCGTCCTCCGCCGTACCAAGCAGGACGCCGTCGAGGGTGATCGCGCCGTGTACGGGTGAGGCAGGGTTCGCCGGCTGGACGGGCTGGATGCCGGCCGGCGTGGCCGCATCCAGCCGCGGCAGCAGTCCGGCGAGCAGTGGGTTGCTCTTGCGGCGCCGGCCCGCGGGCAAGGCTTGCTCGACGTAGACGGCGTGGCTGCCGGCCGACAGACGCGTACCGTCCTCCAGCGACGATGGCACTCGGAACGTGAGGCGGTCCGGCTTCTGCGAGGTGGCGCCGAGACGCTCCGAGCCGAGAAGGACGCTGAGCGCGCCGAGGTGAAGATCGATGCCTTCGACCGTGACTTCCTCGCCGGTCTCGGGGGTGTCCGGGTCGAGGCGGGTGATCTCCGGCCCCAGAGATGCCAGGACGGGGACGTGCACCGCGTCCTCGCCGGGGACCGTCCCGCCCAGGTAGTCGACGCCAACCAGCAGGGAGTAGGAGGGCGGCTCAGCCGGCGCAACCAGGACCGGCCTCACCTGGAAGGCAACCGAGCAGCGGTAGCGCTCGTCCGAGCCCTGCATCAGCCGCGAAAGCAGCTCGGAAGAGGCGTCCTCGAACGTGAGCTTGAGGAGGTCGGGGTTGTCGCCGAGGGCGGGCGTGGTCTGGGCGGTTGGCGAGAGGAAGTTGCTGGCCTGCAGCACACGGATTCCCTGCCCGAGGATCTCGTGCGCCCTGGTTGAGTCGCTCTCGCCTTCGTTGTCGAAGGCGGTCATGAGGTAGCGCAAGACCAGCCAGGCGGGCGCCGGCTGGCCCGCGTCCAGGCTGACGTTCATGAGGTGGCCGTCGAACTCGACCTCGTAGAGGAAGAGATTCAGCCGGGGCTTAGTGCCGGCGGTCGGCTTCGGTTCCGGCCGTCCGACGGTGACCTCCTGGATCGGCGCCTGCGGCAGGCTTCCCAGGGCGCCGAACAGGCGGCTCTGGAGCAACTGCGTGACAGCCCCGATGGCGCGGCCGGAGTCCGCGAGCGCCATGGCTCAGAGCCCGCCCCAGCCGTTGTAGTAGTGACGCCGCAGCCGCACGGCGGCACCCTCCGACTCGACCGGACTTGGGGCCGGCGGCGGCGCTACGGCCGACGCCGGCGGCGGCTCTTCGACGGTAAGCTCGATGGCGCCGATGCTGAGGGTCACGTTTCTGGCTTCGGCGGCGTCCGGCGGCGCTTCGAAGCGTGACGGCGACGCCAATCGCGGGGCGGCCGCCGACGGTCGGGCCTGCGGCTCCGGCGCGCGCTCCGGCAGCACAATCGTCTCCCCGGCATCGAGGGGCGCCTCGTCCGGTGCCGGCGTGACCGCGACCCAGGCGCGGACAACAGCGAGCGTTTCGAAAACCGGGCGGGGATCTCCCGCCGGCAAAGGCGGCTCTCGGCGAGGCGTGGCCGCCGGCGACGACGCCAGTGGCGTTTCGGATGTCGCGGCAGCCGGCGCGGCGCTCACCGTGTCGTCCACCGGAACTGACGAAGCCGGTGGCTGGCTGAGCTGAGAGGGCACAGCGACGCCCGTGTCGCCCAGCGAAGCGAGCGGCTGCCTGCCAGGTTCTTCACCCGCCTGCATCGCGAGCGCCTCGCGCTCAGCCGTCGAGGTCAAGGCCGGCGCCGCGAATGCGTCTGGGACAGGAGGGAAGGAGGCTGGCTGAGCCCCCGCCGGGGGCGTTTCCGCCGCTGCGGCCGCGGGCAGCGGGCGACCGGTCGACACCGCTTCGGTGTCTCGAAGTGGGTTGACCTCGCGCGGCGCTGGCTCGCTTGTCGACGCCTGCAACAAGGTCTCGGCCTCGGGCGCGGCTTCGTCCGGGGGCGGCGGCGGCGCGGCCACCGCGCCCGCGGCCGCGAAAGTGAGGCCGGTCCCTTCGATGAGGCTGCTTACGTACGACATTAGAGACGCTGCTCCCGCTCTACCAGGCCCAGGTAACCGCCGCGGCGCCAGGGCGGGATTCTCATTACCTCCGTCTCGCTCCAGCCGTAACGCGAGGCGAGCACGTGCACGGACTCCATGAGACGTGTCTGTGCCCGCCTGACGCTTTCGAGGGCGACGGCAGCAAGGGGCACGTCGAGCGCGCTTTCGGCCTCACAATCGGGACAGACGATGCTGACGTTGAACCGCACCAGCGGGTCGGCCGCGTCCAGGGCCGCTTCGGCGACCCTCTGCCAGTCCGGGGGCAGGGCGACCGGCGGCGCGTCCACGAGCAGCGACTGCAGGATCGCGGCGCGCGCGCCTGCTTCGTCGTGGAAGGGCTCATCGAGCCACGCGGCCTGATCGGCGCCGGTGGGCCGACGCAGCCGAAACAGCGTGCCATCGACATCTGCGTCGACGGGCTCGTCGGCGTCGCTGCGGGCCTTGTCGAGCACCTCGTCGACTGATACGTCAATCTCGATTGCCTGGCGACAGGCGGGCTGAGGGCAGCGGAGCTGCAGGGCAAAGGCGCCCGTCTGCTCCATCCCTGCCAGCAGCACGAGGTAGAGGATGCGCGCGCCGACACTGAGCTCCCAGAAGAGGCTGGGATCGACGCGGCCCCCGTCTGGACGCCGGGCGCAACAGACGAGGACGTCCGTGACCGCGTACGGGGGCGGCTGCTGGAAGTCGACCGCGAGATCCTCGACACCGGCGCCAAAGCGACGGAGCAGCAGACCGGAAGCGTCATACGCGTCGACCAGCCGGGCGGGCAGCGGCGGGCAGGCGATTTCCGGGACGGTTCTTGTCGCGACGGGCATGACGGCTCACCCTGCGAAGCGCCCGTTAGGCAGTCGGCACCGGGTCGGTGGCCTCGTTTGGTTCCTTGCTGTCCGGGTCGCGCTCCCAGCCGTCCATCTCGATTTTGATCGTCTCGATGGCCACCGCATTCGCGTTCGAGTCGAGCTGGGGCAATGCCGTGAACTCGCTCACCCAGCAACCGTGGAGGAAGTAGCGGGAGGCGATCTGCCCCTTCTCGTTCATGACCTCGAGCGTCAGCTCCTTCTTGTAGCCGACGAGGTCCATCGCAGAGTCGCCCGCGTACGGGTGAACCGTGTTAGCCCAGGTCTCGAACTCGACATCGTGGGTGACGCCCCGCTCGAGGGTAAGCGCGTCATATTGCGTCCGGCCTGGAGACTTGTGATCGGTGCTGTTCTCGCCGCCGGAGCGGTGGGAGACGACCGTCGTCGCCCGGTGCAGCTGGCCGACCTTGCTCACGCCGAGGATCGGTTTGCCATCCCAGAGAAGCCGGAACTTATAGGTCTTGTAGGGGTCGATACGATGCGCGTTCTTGGGAAATCCGGTAGGCATTGTCAGCTAGCTCCTTGGGCGTTATTCGGCCTGCTCAGCCATCTGCTGGATGCGGATCACGACAAACTCGGCGGGCTTGAGGGGTGCAAAGCCGACCTCGATGTTCACGATGCCGAGGTTGCGGTCATTGGCCGTGGTGGTCTCGCCGTCGCATTTGACGTAGAAGGCTTGGTCGGGCGAGCTGCCCTGGAAGGCGCCCTGGCGGAAGAGGCCCATCATGAAGGCGCGCAGGTTCTTGCGGATCTGGGCCCAGAGCGGCTCGTCGTTCGGTTCGAAAACAACCCACTTCGTGCCGCGGAAGAGCGACTCCTCCAGGAAGAGGGCGAAGCGGCGGATCGGAACGTACTTCCATTCGGAGGGGAAGTCGTCATCGCCGTCCAGGGTGCGCGCCCCCCAGCAGACCAGGCCGCTGGGGAAGCGGCGCAGGGCGTTGATGCCGTTCTTGTTGAGAACGCCGTTCTCCTTGTCCGTGAGGTTTATCTCCAGGTCGGAGATGTTGCGGAGGCCCGCGTCCAGGCCGGCAGGCGCCTTCCAGACGCCGCGCGTGGAATCGGTGCGGGCCATCAAGCCGGCGAGCATGCCGGAGGGCCCGATCTTCTTGTTGACGCCGCCCTCGCGGTAGACGACGTTGGGGTAGAAGACAGCCGCGTTCCGCTTGACGATAGAGCTGCGGAAGGTGTTGAGAAGCGCCTCGTCCTGGACGATCGCCGGCCGCGGCGGCGCCGTCGAGGTAGTCCAGTTGTCGGGCGGATCGACGACGAGGAAGGCGCGGCGCTGCTCGCAGTACGTGCTGGCCGGCGCCCAGAGATCCGTGCGGTCCACTTCCTCGTCGCCGGGGAGAACCATCAGGTTGAACAAGTCGACCGGATCGAGGGCGTGGAACCCCGTCTGGACGGTCTCGTTGCCCAAGTACTCGGCCGAGGTCGGCGCGGTGCCGTCGTCGCCTGCGGCGCCGGCAGTCTGGAAGAGGCCGGCGGCGGCCGCGCCCAAGGGGTAGCGCCGGACGTTGAGCGTCATGTTAGCGCCGCCGAGGAAGGCATCGCCCGCTGAGACGATGGCGCTGGGGGCGGCGTTCGGCGTGCCACCTCGGCCCGCGATCGCGAAGTGGTAGCCCCAGACCTCGGCCTGCCAGCCCTGGCGGGCATCGTTCACGGCCGCCGCAAGCAGGCGGAGCTTCTGCCGCACGCCATCGAAGCCACCGCTGGAGTCGATCAGCCATTCGTCGGCATAGTGCGCCGGCGGTGCCGTTCCGCCCTGAGGAACCGACGTGGCCGGGATGGTGGCCTGGATGGCCTGGCCGCCGCTGATCGAGATTGAGGTAATGGCGGCCTGCGCCTTGCCGGCCAACTCGACGAGGTCGTTCAAGTCGGCGAAGAGCGAGGCGGTAGGCTCGGGACGGAAGTTGCTGAAGCGCACCGGCTCGATGCCGCCCTGGTCGAGGCCGAGCATGAGCTTACCGGCGATGTCGTTCTGCGGGCTGCGTCGCACGCGGACGCTGCGCGGACCGCCGCTGGCAGCGGGCGTATCCGAAACGATACGCACAGCGGCGAAGCTGCCGCTGGCGGAAACGGCGCCGGCAACTCTCTGAGGCAGGCCAGCAGCGGCGAGCTGAGGGTTGATTAGATCGCGGAGCCGGGTGGCGAGGTCCTGAGGCTGCCAGGCGTTGGGTAGGCCGCCGGCAGCGAAGACCTGCGAGAGATCGATAGCAACCCACTGCGTGTCGTCAACGTTGAGCTCGATCATGAAGGACGTCTGCGCGAATAAGGCCTGAACCTCGGCTCGAAAGTCGGCGATGGGCGCAGTCTTGAATGCTCGCGTCTGGCTGAAACCGGCGAAGCTGTTGTTGATGTCGGTGAGATCGGTCGCGCCGCCGGCGGCGACGTCCGGGTGAAGGGCCAGATTCACCAGCTCCGAGCTGCGCGAGACAAACGCCGGTGCGAAGCGGGTCGAGCCCGGGTCCATGGACAGGCCGATGTGCGTTTCGCGGCTGGCCTCGCGTTCGCCGTCCATCTGGATGACGACCAGGTTGAAGGTCTCGTCCGGCTGGGGCGTGTCGTAGTTGACCTCCAGCTGGATGCCGTTGCCGAGGCGCCCTTTCGACTTGGCCGAGATGTTGAGCACGTTCGTGCCTGCGAGGCTCTTGAGCGTGGTCGCCGCTGCCTGGGCGCCTTTGGCCAGCCGCACGACGTAGCATTCGGTGCCGCCGTTGGCGAAGAACATGCGCACGCTCTGGGCAAGCTGGCTCTTGGCGTGGGGGGCGCCGAAGGTGCGCTCGTAGTCGGCGAAGCTGAGGCAGCGGACGGCCTTGTCCATCGGTCCCTTGGTGGCGCGGCCGAAGAAGGCGCCGATCGACGTGGATACGCCGGTGATTGTGTGTACGCCGCTTGGCACCTCCACGACGTAGACGCCTGGGTAGCTGACCTGTACCATCTGGCTGCTCCTTCCGATAGTCGCCCGTCTGTGAGCTTGCTTTGTCGCCGGAGCGACTGCCCCGCCTCTAAGCCTCTGCCCGTCCGCACCTCTTGGCTCGGCCGGCCAGCAAGGAACGCATCGCATCCTTGAGGCCGTCAAGGCCGACGAAGCGCACCACGCTCGCTCCTTCCGTGTCCGCCAGTTCGCCGCGCCGCAGCGTGCCCTGCCTGTCCACAACAAGGCGCGCGATCACCGTCACGTACTGGCTCCCAGCAAGGTCTTCGGAGTGTGATAGCGCCACGCGTGCCTCGGTTCGGAAGGGACGACACCGCACCCGCTGATATAGCAGGCATCCCTGAGGGCAGCCTTGGCTGCTCATGGATGAGCCGTGATTTTCGAGTGATCTTTGGCTGAGGTCGCTCAGATGCTCGCCGGGTTGACGCGGATTTGCTCGTAGAGGGCAAGCGTCGCGGGCTCCGGCGCCGCGTCAAACTCGGAGCGGAGAATCTGCTGACAGAGACGGAACTGGCGCAGGGCCTGGGCGCGTTCACCGAGTTGGACGTGACAGCGCATCACCAGCCGGTGCGCGTCCTCCCGACACGGGTCGTGCTCCAGGAGCTGGAGCGCCAGGCGAAGGCAGGACTCGTGGTCTAGCTGGCTGTGGTAATAGGAGGCGGCGCGGGCGAGCAGCGTCAGGTAGCGGGCGCGCAGGCGCTCGCGCTCGATGAGGGCCTGCTGGTCGTCGCCGACTCGAAGGTCGCCGCCGTACAGGTTAATCGCCTGGAGATAGGAGGAGATGGCGGCGTCTGGCTCCTGGCGAGCCTGCCGGTCGCCTCTAGCGGCGAGCTCATCGAACCAGGCGATGTCGACGCCCACGCCGGCCTCCGCGTTGAGCGAGTATGAGCCATAGAGGCAAAGCACTGGGGGAGCGCCCTCGAGCGCGTCGGCCAGCTGCTTGCGGAGGCTATGGACGAGACTGTTAAGCGCCTGGCCTGAAAGGAGGGGGTCGGCGTTGGGCCAGACTTCGCCCAAGACGACCTCGCGCGGCACGCGCCGGCGGTACCGTAGGCCGAGGCTGGAGAGAAGCGCCTCCGTCCGGCCGCCGCTGCGCAGGGCAACCGGCGAGCCGTTCTTGAAGATCGAGAAGGTGCCGAGCAGGCACACGAGGACCGGCCAAGGGGCCGCGCCGGAATGCGCTCCGGCCTTCAGAGCGTCCCAGGTGAGGTGGCTGCTGTCTTCACTCGGCGTATTGGCCAAGACGTCGTCCTCAGGGCGGCACGCGGGCGGCGGGGAGGTTCGACAGTTCCTGACGTAGCTATATCGGATGCGCCATCCTATTTACGGGTGGCCACGCCAGCCTGTCAAGATGGGCCCTTCATCGAATTCACCGACCTGTTGAGGCCCCGTCATCAAAGTTCTTGATTAGACGTAATGATCGCCGACGCCCTAGGCGTTCGTTGCTAATCTACCCGCCGATAAACGTCGCTTTCCCCTTTGTCGCGTCCGGCAGGCGAGCCGACTAGTTGCCCTCGGAGGGAGCCATGGGTGCGCGCCGATTCTTCTTGGCCCTCGCCTTCGCCATAGGTCTGCTCTGCGCCTCAGAGCGCGTCGGCGTTCAGCCGCTGGACGACGCGTTGTCGCTGAACCAAGCCGAGGCCGCCTCCGGCGCCACGGTGCCGACCCCGGCCAATGCCTCGTTTGACGCCCCTTCCTACATCGACAACTACCCGCCGAACTCAACATTCGAGCTAGAGGGCGAACCGGTTGGCACCCCACCCACGAACCACGACTTCGCGACCGGCGATTTCACGGGCTGGTCGTACGGCAGCCGAACGAGCGTGCGGGCAGGTGGACCAACAGGCTACTATGGGCGCCTCGGCAGTTCCAGTTGCGGCGGCCTTTCTGGAGATATAACGTCTTCGCCTTTCACGATCGATTCCGACACGCAGGTGATAAGCCTCATGCGGGCGTGGGTCGGACCCTGCACCGATACTAAGACTTTCTTTGTCCGGGTAAAGGTTGGCAGCACCGTAACCGGCATTCACAGTAGCACCTGTGGGTGCATTACCGGTTTTGAGCGGATTGATCTCGATGTCAGCGCCTGGCGTGGACAGACAATTCAACTGTTCCTTAGAGGATACAGGGGCGTGGGCGTAACGAGTGTCGGCGAAATGCGCATAGAGCTTCCGGACTGGACCGTCGAGGATGGCCTTGCATTCCAGACCGCTGACGGGCCGACGGGCAACTTCGCCGCGCTGAACAGGAGTACGGCGATTCGCTCCCAGTCCTACACGCTCGGACCCAACGCACAGTCCCTCAACCTTGACCTGAAGTTCCTCGATTCCCCGTCTGGCGGCAATAGCTTCAAGGTGTTCGTGATCCCAGACGGCGGCCAGGAGGTTCAGGTGTTCTCCAGAATCTGCTACTGCGCCACGGGCTGGGAGCATCATTCCATCGATCTGACGGATTGGGCGGGCCAGAACATCCAGATCAAGGCTACGACTCACGTTGCCAGTGGACGGATCGCCGTGGACAACCTGGGGGTAGTTAACGTCGATCTGCCTGAGTGGACGGTTGTCAAAGGGTTATCCCGAGTCGACTCTGGGGGACCAAGCGATAAGTACGCAGTCCTCTATGGAAGCGCCGGAAACGAGATCATCTCGTCTCCGTTTACTCTCAGCCTCGAGGCAACCAAGGTCAGGCTCTCAACTAAGTTTCTTAGCTTTGGATCGAGCGGGAATATCCTCAGGGTCTGGGTGCTTAGCGGACCTTCCTTTCAGACCCAAACGGAGGTGGCGAGTCGAATCTGCTACTGCGTTACCGAATGGGAGAAGCTATGGGCCAACGTCGCCAGCTGGGCGGGCCAGACGATCAAGCTCCGGATTACGCGCGACGTCACGTCTAGCGGTTCCTTCGGCATAGATAACGTCGCCACCAACCTGCTGGAGCCGAATCTCGGCTTGGACCCGGAGTCGGAAGACACCGAGGACCCGATCAACACGAGCAACGGCAACTTCTACCACCAGCACACCGATGTCGCCATCCCCGCGAAGGGGCAGGTTCTTGGCTTCTCGCGGAGCTACAATTCCGCCTCAACCTATAGCGGTGACGTGGGGTACGGCTGGGTTCACAACTACGCATTTAGCGCGGAGGTACAGACGGACAACTCGGTCATAGTCCGCTTTCCGGACGGCAGCACGGCTCACTTCGCCGAAAGTGGAGGGAGCTACGTCGCGCCTCCCGGCGTTTTCTCGACGCTGGTGCAGAATGGCGACGGGAGCTTCACGCTCACGACCGTTTCGGCCCTCGAATACAACTTCAGCGCCGCCGGCGAGCTCACGAGCATCGTCGACCGCAACGGCAACGCCACGACGGTCTCTTACGATACGAACGGCTTCTTGAGCGCGGTTGAGGACGCCAGTGGCCGCTCCTTGACCTTCACGACTGACCCCAGCGGGCGAATCACAGAGGTCGCCGACCCGCTCGGCCGCACGGTTCAGTTCGAGTACGACGGTGCAGGTGACCTCGTAGAGGTCACGGACGTCAAGGGCGGGACGACAACCTACGCCTACAGCAATCACCGCATGACGTCTCTCGCGGACTCCAACGGCCACCTGCAGGTGACGAACGTCTATGACAACGCGAACCGCGTGGTGGAGCAGGCCGACGCGCTCGGTGGCGTCACCTGCGTCTACTACGGCTCTGGGCCGACCTTCACCAGCACGAACTGCCCCGGGGTCACTCCGACGCAGCAAGCGGGGCAGACCGTCGTCGTCGACCAGAGGGGCAAGAAGACGACCTACGACTTCGACACCAGCTTCCGAACGACGAGCGTCACGGACCACGACGGCGGCGTCACGAGCTTTGGCTACGACTCCGACAGCAACCGCACCTGCGTCACCGACCCGCTCGGCCACAAGACCGGCTTCACCTATGACAGCAACGGCAACGTCACGGGCGTCATCGACGCCGAGAACACGGACGCCAGCTGCGAGCTCGCCCAGGGCGGCGTCCAGTGGACTTACACCTACACCCCCCTCAACGACATCGACCTTGAGACCGATGCCCTCGGCCGGCAAGTCGATTACGCATATGACACCGACGGCAACCTGACTCAGGCCATCCGTAAAGATTCCGGCGGCACGACGAAGCAGCGCGCGTGCTTCACGGTCCCCGCGTCCGGCCCCAACAAAGGTCTCGCGACGGAGGTGATCGAGTCGTCAACGCTCAGCGACTGCACCGGCAACGTCACGAAACTCGAGTACGACTCCTACGGTAACCAGGCGGCCGTCATCGACCCGCGCTTCTCCGGCCAGCAGACGCCGCCCAAGACGACGATGACCTACGACCTCGGCGGCCGCCGCCTCATGGTCACCAACGAGCTCGGCCACGCGACGACGTTGACCTACGACAACCAGAACAACGTTCTCACGGTCGAGGACGAGCTCCTCAACGTCACAACCTACACCTACGACGCCAAGGGCAACCTCTTGACCATCACCGACGCCAACGACAAGGTCACGACCTACGACTACGACGACGCCGACCGCCTCGTGAGCGTCCTCGACGCTGCCGGCAAGACGACGAGCTACGGCTACGACGCCGTCGGCAACCGCACGTCCGTGATGAACGCGAACCGGGCCGTGGTCGGCGCGGCGGAGTCGGGTGCCGCCTGCGGCGCCTCGGGCACCGGCAACGGCGTCGACAACGACGGCGACACCGTCATCGACGACGGCTGCCCGTCGACTATCTACGCCTACGATGACCTCAACCGGCTCGCCTTGGAGACCGACGCCCTCGGCAACGTTTGGAGCTACGAGTACGACGCCGCCGGGCGGTTGGAGACGCGCACAGACGCCGAGGGCCAGGTCACGACCTACGGCTACAACAACCGCAACCAACTCACCTCCATCAACTACCCTCTGGGCACCGCCGACGTCAGCTTCGACTACGACAACGCCGGCAACCGCATCGAGATGGTGGACGGGACTGGCACGACCACCTACACGCCGGACGCCCTCAACCGCCTCGCCTCCGTTACCTTTCCGGGCTCGCGCACCGTCGAGTACGGCTACGACGCCCTCGGCAATCGCGCGTCCATCACCTACCCCGGCGGCGCCGACGAGGTGACCTACGGCTACGACGAGGCGCACAACCTCGTCTCCGTCACCGACTGGAACGACGCCGAGACGGTCTACGCCTACGACGACGCCGGCCGGCTCGACACCTTTACCCTGCCCAACGGCGTCGTCGGCACCTACGCCTACGACAACGCCGACCGCCTGGCCGGCATCGAGTGGGTCAAGGACGCCAACACGCTCGCCGAGGTCGCCTACACCCCGGACGCCGTCGGCAACCGCACGCAGCGCGTCGACGGTCTCGGCACCCACACCTACGGCTACGACGACCTCTACCGCCTGACGAGCGTCACCTACCCCGGGCCCCAGACCGACACCTACACCTACGACGCCGTCGGCAACCGGCTGACCAAGAACAGCGACGACTACACCTACGACGCCGCCGACCGCCTTACCGCCGTCGAGGCCATAAGTTACGGTTACGACGACAACGGCAACCTCACGAGCCGCGGCAGCGACAGCTTCGCCTGGGACGCCGCCGACCGGCTCACCAGCGCTGCGATCAATAGCGTTGCGGCCTCGTACACGTACAACGGCGACGGGCTAAGGATGAGCCGAATCATCGATAGCGTCACGCAGACCTACGACTGGGACGT
>DATBWN010000023.1:0-5101 GCA_036514755.1 Dehalococcoidia bacterium
GTCGAGCGAGCGATCGTCAAGGCGGTGCTGGCCGCGACCTCGCTCGCCGGCGTGCCCTCGGTCAGCGAGTGGCGGCAACGTAGCAAAGGCCAGGCTTAAGCCTGGCCTTCTTTGTAGATTCCTCGCGGCGTTAGCTGGACCGGCCGAACTGGGCGAACAGGCGGCGGTACTGCAGCTTTAGGCGCTCCTCCAGCTGCGGCGTCTCCTCCGCCATGATCTCCGCCTCCCGCTGCAGGCGCGCCAGGGCGCTCGGCGTCTCCAGCAGATCCTGCTTCACGCTCGGCTGCACGTTGAGCTCGACGGCGACGACGTTCGCCAGCGCTACCGGGTCGTTGGGCAGCGAGGGCACGGCGACGGTGCGCAGGCGGCCCTCGCCGGCCTCTGACTGCTGCAGCTGGCTGGTCATGAGGGCGTACATGTCGAAGAGCAGAGTGCGCTGGCCGGGCGGCGCCTCTCGCTGCCAGCCGCCCATGAGGGCGATGACGTTGCGGTAGTACTCGTCGAACAGGGCCGCCACGCGCTCCGAGACCATGAGCAGCGCCGGCGGCGGCGCCGGCTCGTCCGGGAACAGCTCGATGTCGGCCATCAGGTACTCCGCCTCGCGCCGGTCGGTGTTGAGGACACGAAAGCGCTCGCCGCCGCGGCAGACGATGTGGAAGCAGCTGCCGCGGTGCGGCGCCGGCACGGTGCAGTTGCCCTCCGGTATCTCATCGACCTGGGTGACGTAAGCCAGCGCCCCCACGTCGTGCGGTGCGCCGCGGCCAAGGCGGCCGCCCTCCCGGATGAGGACGAGGCCGAAGGGGATGCGGTCGCGCAGGCAGCGCTGCAGCATTTGCTTATACCTCTCCTCGACGATGTGCAGCGGCAGCGTCTGGCCCGGGAAGAGGACGAGGCTGAGGGGGAAGAGGGGGACTCTCATCGTTTTCAGCTTAAACGATTCTAGCAGGCGGATGAGATCTGCGGGCTCGCTCGAGGTCGCCGCGGTCGCTGCGCAACCTCGCGACGACGCGGTCTGTGCTCGCTTACGCCTTACGCCGGCCGGACGCTGACCGTCGTCGGCGAGCCGTCGGCCGCGAGCAGCCGGTTCACGGCGCCGCCGTCGAAGTAGAGGGGCAGGAAGACGGAGCCCGGCGCGACGGCGTCCGTCAGCGCCGCCGAGAGCGTCAGCTCCTGCGAGCCGTTGCTGACGACGACCGGCCGGTTCTGGCCGATGCCCAGGCCGTCGGCGTCCGCCGCGTTCAGCTCCAGGAACTCCTCGCGGTGGAGCTTGTCCGCCTCCGGCGAGCGAATGGAGGCGCCCTCTAGGCTGGTGTAGAGCGTGCGGTGGGTCGTCAGGAGCAGGCGGCCGTTCGCTGGCGGCAGCACCGGCGGCGTGACGGCCTGGACGCGCGCCCGTGAGGGTGACGCAGGTAGTGCCCGGCTGACGCCCGATCGCAGCCTGCCGGGGTGCGCCTCGACGTAGCCGGCCACGGCGCCGGCGATCTCGCTCGCGACGGCGGCGGCGTCTTCGGGCACGGCGAATGCCTTGCCGAGGCGTTGGCCCAGGGCGCCGGCGAGGGCGCCGAGGGTCTCCAGGCAGTCGCGCTGGTCGCCGACGGGGGCCTCCGCTCGCGCCAGGCGCAGCAGGCGGCGGTCGGCGCTGGTGTAGGCGCCGTCCTTGGCGTAGCTGCCGACATCGGCGAAGACGACGTGCGCCAGCCGCGCCGTGTCCGTCTGCAGCGAGTCGACGACTACGAGGCAGTCGAGCCCCTTGAGCGCCGCCTCGACGGCGGCCGTGTCGCGCGCGTGCATCATCGGGTTGTCGCCGATGATAACGAGGGCGCGCACGCCGCCCGCGAGCATCGCCGCGATGTCCTGGCCGCCGGCGCCGGGCCGCGCGCCCATGTCGCGGACGCCGTTGACGTTGGCCTCGGCGGGCAGGACGTGCAGGCTCTCGGCCGCGCGGTCGCCGGCGCAGAGGATCGCCAGGTTGGCGGCGGCCTTGGCCGCCTCCGCCGCCAGAAGCGGTGACGCCGGGTTTGGCGCGAAGACGACGGCGAGATCGCCGCTGCTGGCCTGCAAGATGTCCGCTGCCCGCTCCAGGTCGGTCGCGCTCACGCCCGGCGCCTCAGTCGGGCCCGCCAACGCCGCCTCGACGCCGTCCGCCTTCGAGCCCAGCCGCGTCGCGACCAGGCGCCCCAGGGCTGCCAGCGCGGCGACCTCGCCGCCGGCGCTGGGCCGCAGCCAGACGCCCGTCGGCGCCGCCGAGTGGACGCGCTGCGGCGAGGGCATGATCGAGCCGGCGGGCGGCGGCGCGATGAAGTCGCAGACCTCGCCGTAGCGGGCGCTGACGACAATGAGGCGGGCGTCCTTGCGCACCACCGCGTCCTTGACGCGCAGCGCCGCGACGTTGTGGCTCGACTCCATGTCATCTGCGACGACGACGATGGTCGATGCTTGCGCGAGGCGTGAGAGGTCGGCCGGCAGGACGTGCGTGCCGAAGGCGCCGGCCAGCGCCTCTTCGACCGCCGCGGCGACGGGCCCGGCTGTCGAGTCCACGCTCTCGGTGCCGACGACCTCGCGGGCGATCTTCTGCGCCAGGTAGGCCTCCTCGTTCGTCGCCCAGGGGCCGACGAGGAAGCCAACGCTCGAGGCGCCGTGAGCGCGCACGACCTCGCTCAGGCGCTCCGCCGCGGCTTCGAGGGCGGAGTCGAAGGTCGATGGCGCCAGGGCGCCGCCTTCTCGCACCAGGTGGCGCGTCAGGCGCTCGCGCGTCTTGACGGCGTCGTAGTGGAAGCGGCCGCGAACGCAGACCTGGTCCCAGCTCACCGGACTGAGACGGTCCGGCTTGACCATGACGGTCTTGCCGTTGCGCACGCCCATGCTCAGGGTGCAGCCGACGCTGCAGGAGTTGCAGGCGGTCGAGACCCAAGTCTCCGTCTTGGCGATCCACTTGTTCGGCTTCTCGAGGAGCGTCGCCGTCGGGCAGACGTCGATGCAGGCGCCGCAGAAGTCGCAGTTCGACTCGTGGATGGCGCCGCCGGCGCCGAAGGCGATGCGCGTCGAGTAGCCGCGTCCGGCGAGGGTGATGGCGCCGGTGTGGCGGATCTCGTCGCAGGCGCGGACGCAGCGCGTGCAGATGATGCACATCTGCGGGTCGAACTCCAGGAAGGGGTTGGCGCGGTCGGCCTCCGGCTGCTCTTCGACGGCGTAATAGGTCCGCTCCTCGCCCAGCCACGGCTCGTAGTTGGCCATCTGGAGCATCTCGTTCGTGGTCTGCAGCTCGCAGCGGTAGTTCTTGGCGCAGGTCAGACAGCGGTGCGTGATAGTGTCGTCGCGCAGGCAGATGTCGCCGGGCTGGCAGTGGACGCGGCGGTGGCAGGTGAGGCAGCGGTCGGAGTGATTGGCGTTGATGATCGAGAGCACGGCCTGGCGCGCGTCGAGGACGGCGGCCGTCTGCGTGCGGACGGCCATCCCCTCCGTGACGCGGCTGGTGCAGGCGAGCTGCAGGCCGCGCGCCCCTTCGATCTCGACCAGGCAGGTGCGGCAGCCGGCGTAGGGCGGCAGGCCGTCGATGTAGCAGAGGTTGGAGATGAAGGTGCCGTTCTGCTTGATGACCTCGACGAGGGGAGCGCCGTTAGGCGCGTCGATCTCGTTGCCGTCGAGGGTCAGCTTAGCCACAGAGCGAAACCTGGGTGCCGCGGGTTGAAGCACGTGGCGTGCGCGCAGATGCCGGGCTAGGCACTCTTCGCCTCTCGCTTAGGCCCTTCGACTCGGCTCAGGGCAGGCTGGCTGGGAATCTGGGCGTGGGTGCCGCCCGGCGGCGGCGCGTCGCGGCCGGCCGCCTCCGCCTCGATGAAGTCCATGACGGAGCGGGGCGCCTTCATGCCGTTGGGGTAGGTGTAGTCGTTGTTGCGCAGGTGCTCGTGCGCCAGGCGGGTGAGCTCGTACTTATCGTGGTACATGTCGTCGAAGAAGTAGACCGCGTCGCGGAAGGTGCCGCCGGACTGGATCGCCTCGTAGGGGCAGGCCTCGGTGCAGAGGCCGCAGTACATGCAGATGCGGAAGTCGATCTCGTAGCGCACCTTGTCCAGGCTGCCGTCCGACCGCGGCTCCGTGGCGACGAGGATGCAGCCGTCCGGGCAGGCCTGGGCGCAGGTGCTGCAGCCGGTGCAGCGCTCGTCGAACCAGAGGAGGTTGGTGCGGGCGCGAGCCGGCATGAGCCGCACCTCCTCCGGGAACTGGATGGTGAACGGCGGCTTGAAAACGTGTCGCAGCGTCACCCAGAGGCCCTTGGCGAGACCGGCTCCGTACATGACGTTCCGATTGTACCGAGGCGCTCCGCTAAGCGGAACAGCCGCGCCAGGTCGGAGGCGACGTGCAGGCCCCAGCCCCGTTCCCCCTCTCCACACTGGGGAGAGGGGGCTCACGCTCTCGCGCCCATGCAGTCCCAAACGGCGCGGGGTGAGGTCGACTGACAGGCTGAAGGCTAGAAGCTAAACCGCGCTAAGTCCTCGGCGACGTGCAGGCCGGCGTCCTTCGATAGGCTGAGGATGAGCGGGTGGCTATGCTCGTTGCCGTCGAGGTGGGTGACGACGAGCTGAGCGCCCGGCGACGCCCGGCGCGCCACCTCCTCTACGCCCGCGGCGCCAAGGTGCACCGGTATGTCCTCGCGGCTGCACTCCAGCACGATGACGTCAGCGTCTTTGACCAGGCGCAGCAGGCCGTCGCACAGCGTGGTGTCGCCCGAGTAGACGAGGCTCCGGCCGCCCAGGTCGACGCGGAAGGCGAAGCACTCCATCTCCGCCACGTGGTCGACGACCGAGGCCAGCACGGAGAGCCCCGCGACGTTCGCCTGGAAGCCGTCCGCGACCTCGATGTATCGGCGTTTGAAGGTCGGCTCCGTCTCCAACACGCCGGGGTAGCCGATGCGCAGCAGCGTCTCCGTGCGCTCCTGGATGCCGGGCGGGCCGACGACGCAGATGTCCTTCGTGCGGCCCTTGTACCTGGCGTCCAGGAAGAGGAAAGGCAGGCCGAAGAAGTGGTCGGCGTGGAAATGGCTGACGAGGACGACCTCGATGTCGCTGGGCGGGACGCCTGCTTTGCGCAGCTGCTGCAGCAC
>DATBWN010000024.1:0-8230 GCA_036514755.1 Dehalococcoidia bacterium
CTGGGCCTGGTCACGCTGCAAGACCTGCGCCAGGTGCCGCGCGAGGAGTGGCCGACGACCTCCGTCTACCGGTCGATGACGCCCCTGAGCAAGCTGCGGACGGCCAGCATGCGCGACGACCTGCCCTACGTCCTCGCCCAGATGGCCGCCGGCGACGTCAACCAGGTGCCGCTCATGGACGGCCGCGAGCTCATCGGCCTCATCCACCGCAGTGACGTCATTCGCTACATCCAGGTGCGCCAGGAGATCGGCACCGGCGCCACGACGGCTTAGGTGGCCTAGGCGATCTGGACGGCGGTGCTATAATCCGGGCCGTGGACCCCCTGCGATGCGGCCGCTGCGACACCCCCCGCGACATCGGCGATAACTTCTGCCGCCGCTGCGGCCATCAGCTGACGGTCAACCTGCCTGCCCTGAGCCGGGCCGAAGGGCCTGCCCTGAGCCGCGCCGAAGGGCGGGCCGTCCGCCCCAGCCGGCTGCCCGCGGCGCGGCGAGCCATCCCGCCTTCCCTCATCGGCAGCGTCGCCGTCCTCGCCCTCGGCACGGGCTTGGAGTGGCTCGCCCGACGTGCCGCCGGTTCCGCCGCCAAGGCGGCGGGACGGGCGCTGGTCAGCTCCCAGGAGCGGCTGCCGCCCCGGCCAAGCAGCACGCCGCCGCGAGACGTGTCCGTAGACGAAGTCCTCTACGTCAGAAAGGTGCAACTCCGCCGCTAGGGCCGACGGCGTCCCCTCCCGCGGCCGTCGCTTCGCTCAATCTGGAGGGTCGCCTTGGCGACCAGGCGAGTCTCCTCCCAGGTCGGCGGCGTACTCCTCGTTCTCCTTCTCCTGGGCGTCATCCACGGCGTCGGCGCCGCCTGGAGCGCGAGCTCTTCGCAGGCAGCCTGCCCATCCCATGAAGACAACCCCGTCGCCCTGACCACCAGCGCCCCCGAGCCGATCGCGCTGCGCCAGAAGACCGTCTCGCCGCTCGTGCCGGGCGCCTACACGCTGAGCGGCTTCGTCCAGGTCGTCGAGGGGTCGCCCAGCATCGTCGCCTCCCTCGAATGGCGCGACGGGTCAGGCCAGACCGTGCTTCAGAAGTCGCGGGAGCTGCCGGCAAGCGCGGCTGCGTACGAAGAGTTCAGCCTGACCGACTCCTCGCCTAACGGCGCCGAGAGCGTCGTCGGCAGGATCAGAGTGAGCGAGGCAGGCGATTCCACCGTCTGCCTCGCCGGCTTCAGCCTCGAGGGCCCGCCGCCCGGCGCGCCGACGGCGACGCCGACGCCGAGCCCGACGCCCCTGCCTACGGCGACGCCGACTCCGACGCCCACGCCCCGGCCCGCGACCAAGACGCCGGCCGCGACCAAGACGCCTCAGCCCGGGGACCTGCCAGGGGCTTCCGCGCCAACTTCTCCTCCGCCAGAGCGCTCATCGCCAGCGGCGCGGGCAGCCGGCGGCCTGCAGTTCGTCAACGGCGGCTTCGAGGAAGGGCTGAGCGGCTGGCAGAAGTTCGGCGGCGAGCTGCGCGCCGTCAGCGGGCCGGCGCACAGCGGCGGCGGCGCCGGCGTCTTCGTCAGCAGCACGACCTCGACCAAGTGGGCCTTCCAGGTCGTCGCCATCGACGCGGCGCAGGCGTACGAGTTCTCCGGCTACGTCTGGCCGGACGCCGGTGTCGAGGCCGCCTACTTGCGCATCTCCTGGTACGCCTCAGCGGACGGCGGCGGCAGCGCCATCTCGACGGACGACTCGCCGGGTCGGCTGAGCGGCGCCAGCGACGGCTACGTCTTCCTGACCACGGGCCCAATCCAGCCGCCCGCCGGCGCTCGCTCCGCCCGACCGCGGGCGATGCTGGCGCCGCTGGGTGCGGGCGCGGCCAGCCTCTATCTAGACGACTTCGCCTTCGGCCCGGCGGCGCCCGGGAGTGATCCCCCAGCGCCGTCCAGCGGCGGTGTCGCCGAAGACGAGCCGTCACCGCGCGCTGCCTCAGACACGTCGCGTCGATCCACGCCCGCCGACCAGCGACCGGCGCCGACGAGCAGCGCGGTGGCGGAGGTCGCGGGCGCCAGCGACGACGCGACGCCCGATGAGCAGGACTCCGGCGAAGACGTCCCTGTCGTCTGGCTGGCCGGCGCCGCCCTGTTCGTCGGCGGGCTGGGGGCCGGTTACGCCTACAGTCGCTGGCGCCGGTCGTAAGCGCCTTGTTGCCGCATCGGGCGCGACCTATAATCGGTTGAGCAGATTGACGCAAGACGAGGCAACGCCCCGCCCAGAGCCGACAAGCGCCGCCAGGCGGGCGTCTGTGATCGCCATCGATGGTCCTGTCGCGTCCGGGAAGACCGCCGTCGGCCTGCGCTTGGCGCGCGAGCTGGGCTACCGCCTCGTCGATACGGGCATGATGTACCGCGCCGTCACCTGGCTGGCGCTGCGCCGCGGCGTCGATGTCGAGGACGAGGCGGCCCTCACCGCCCTCGCGGAGGCGGCGCGCATCGAGCTAGGCCAGCCGAGCGCCAACGGCGGCGCTACGATCAGGGTCGACGACACCGACGTCACCGCCGAACTGCGCTCGCCCGACGTCGACCGCAACGTCTCCTTCGTCTCGCGCGTCGCCGGCGTGCGGCGGGCGATGGTGGCGCGACAGCGCAGCCTGGCGCGCGAGGGGCGCCTCATCATGCTCGGCCGCGACATCGGCAGCGTCGTCCTGCCGGACGCGCCCGTGAAGATTTACCTCGACGCCTCGCCGGCTGAGCGGGCCCGCCGCCGCCACCTGGAGCTGGCGGAGGCTGGCGTCGACCGGGCGGAGGCGGACATCCGCCGCGACCTGGAGCAGCGCGACGCGATGGACCGCCGGCGCCATGTCTCCCCCCTGCGCCCCGCCGAAAACGCCCTCGTCATCGACACGGACCACCTGACCCTGGAGCAGGTGGTCCAGCGCGTGCGCGCCGCCATCGACCCGTGAGTCCCTTCGTCTACAGCGCGGCGACCTGGATCTCGAAGCGCGTCCTGCTGCCGATCTACGCGAGGATCAGCGTCCAGGGCCTGGAGAACGTGCCCCTGGAAGGCCCGCTGGTCATCGTCTCCAACCACCTGAACGACGCCGACCCCGGCATCATCTGCACGCGCATCCCGCGGCGCATCGTCTTCCTGGCGAAGGTCGAGCTTTTCCGCGTCCCGCTGCTGAAGCAGTTCCTGCACGCCTTCGGCGCCGTGCCCGTGCACCGCGGCGAGGCCGACCTCGCCGCCCTGCGCAAGGCGAACGAGGCCCTGAAGCAAGGCCTGGCAGTCTGTATCTTCCCGGAGGGCCGGCGCAGCGGCAGTCAGGCGCGCCTGCTGGAGGCCTGGCCCGGCGCCGCCCTCATCGCCCTGCGCGGCGACGCGCCCATCCTGCCCCTGGCGATCACGGGCAGCCAGCGCCTCGGCATCCCGTTCATGTTCCTTCACTTCTACCGCCGCGACCGCGTAACGCTCACGATCGGCGAGCCGTTCCACCTGCCGAAGCCGGCCCGCCTTAACGCGGAGGCGGCGCAGGCGGCGACGCGTCTCATCATGGAGCGCATCGCCGCGCTTTTGCCGCCCTCCTATCGCGGCTATTATGGAAGCGAAGCAACAAGCGACAAGCAACAAGTAACAAGTAATGAGTGACGTGACCGCTTTGCCCGCTTGCCCGTTTGCCCGTTTGCCCGTTTGCCCGGCGGTGGGGCAAGGGAGGTGGGGGCGTGCAGATAATCCGCGCCAGCGAGATGGGCTTCTGCTTCGGCGTGCGCCGCGCCGTCGAGATGATGGAGGAGGCGGTGCACCAGCGCGGCCCGCTGGTCAGCCTCGGCTCCGTTGTCCACAACCCCCAGGTCGTCGAGAAGCTGCGCCGCGATGGCCTCGAGGTGATAACCGACGTCGCGCAGGCGGGCGCCAGGCCGGTGGCCGTCACGGCGCACGGCGTCGGCCCGGACGTCATCGAGAGGCTGGCGGCAAGCGGCGTCGAGGTCATCGACACTACCTGCCCCATCGTCACGCGCTCGCAGCAGTGGGCGAAGCGCCTCTCGGAGGAGGGATTCGCCGTCGTCATCTTCGGCGACCCGAACCATAAGGAGGTGCGCGGCGTCAAGGGCTGGGCGAAGGGCCACGTCCTCGTCGTCGCCTCCGAGCCGGAGGTCGGGCCGCTGCCGGAGGACTTCCCCTCCCGCGTCGGCGTCCTCTCCCAGACGACGGAGACGGAGGCACGCTTCGCTTCCTTCGTCAAGAAGCTCTTCGAGGCGAACATGGACCGCATCTCCGAGCTGCGCGTCCTCAACACCCTTTGCCACGCGACGACGGCGCAGCAGGCGGCAACGATGCACCTCGCCGGCCAGGTCGACCTCATGGTCGTCGTCGGCGGGCGCGACAGCGCCAACACGCGCCACCTCGCGGTCGTGGCGCGCGAGTGCGGCGTCGAGACCTACCACATCGAGACGGCGGACGAGGTCAGGGCGGAGTGGCTGGCGGGCCACGAGTGCGTCGGCGTCACCGCCGGCGCCTCCACGCCCGACTTCGTCATCGACCAGGTGGTCGGCCGGCTGGGAGCGCTGGCGCCTGACGCTTTGTCACCCTGAGCGAAGCGAAGGACATCCCTCTCTGGGTCATTGCGAGCGAAGCGAAGCAATCCTTAGCGGTTTGCCAAAGATTGCCACGGCCCGCCTTCGGCGAGCCTCGCAATGACATGCAGGTTCCGCATGCGTGCTATAGTGTCGCGGTAAAACCCAGCAGCGGAGGCATCGAGGCAAGGACTGTCAGACAAGCAAGCGCCAGGTCCCCCGACTCGTCGGGGGATGACGAGGTAGGGGCTGTTCGAAAAACTCGGCGGGGAGCCCCTCGGCGGGCACGGTCGTTACGGGCGGATAAAACGAGGCGCGTAAGCCCTCGACAAAGCCTGACCCGGAGTGCAGCGGGACACCGCGTCTTCTTCTAAGCAGTCCTGTCGAGCCCTTCGCGCCCGCCCTTCCTGGGAAGGGCCGTCTAGCCGCGACCTGGCGGCCGGGCTTGCCTGTCTCGGGCGGGCCGGCCGGCGGGCCGACTGGAGGTGCGCCATGTGCGGCATCGTCGGCTACGTAGGCGGCCAGGAGGCCGCGCCCATCGTCCTGGAGGGGCTTGCCCGCCTCGAGTATCGCGGCTATGACAGCGCCGGCATCGCCGTCCTGGACGAGGCCGGCAGCCTGAGCATCGCCAAGGAGGCGGGCAAGCTGGCCAACCTGCGCGACCGGCTCTCCGGCGCGCTGCCGCGCGGCAGCGCCGGCATCGGCCACACGCGCTGGGCGACGCACGGCAGGGCGACGCAGGAGAACGCCCACCCTCACACGGACGCCAGCGGCGACGTCGTCGTCATCCACAACGGCATCGTCGAGAACTACCGCGAGCTGCGCCAGGAGCTCATCGCCGCCGGCTGCCGCTTCCGCTCCGAGACGGACACGGAGGTCATCCCCCACCTCATCGCCGCGGAGAGCGCGAAAGGAATGGACCTGGAGGCGGCGACGCGCGCCGCCCTCTCGCGCATCGAGGGCGCCGCCGCCGTCCTCGTCATGCGACGCCAGGAGCCGGGCGTGGTCGTCGCGGCGCGCATTGCCAACGCCGGCGGCGTCGTCGTCGGCTACGGCGAGGGCGAGATGTTCGTCGCCAGCGACCTGCCCGCCATCGTCGGCCACACCCAACGCGCCGTGTTCTTGGAAGACGGCGATGTCGTTCGCGTCACGCCGGCGGGGGCCAGCTACACCCGCCTGACGGGGGAACGGCTGACGAAAGAGCCGCAGACCCTGCGCCTGGACGCGGCCGCCGTGGGCAAGGGCGTCTACGAGCACTTCATGGCCAAGGAGATCGCGGAGCAGCCGGAGGCGGTGCTCGACACGCTGCGTGGCGCCGCCGTCTTCGACCCACCCGGCGTCAGCCTGCCCGACGTCGGCCTCAGCGACGCGGCCGTCGCGAGCCTGAGGCGCGTCGTCCTAATCGGCATGGGCACGAGCTACCACAGCGCCCAGGTCGGCCGGACCTACGTCGAGCAGCTCGCCGGCCTGCCGGCCGAGGCCGACAACGCCTCCGAGTACCGCTACCGCCAGCCCATCCTGGACGACTCGACCCTCGTCGTCGCCGTCGCTCAGTCGGGCGAGACGGTGGACACGCTGGCAGCCATGCAGGAGGCAAAGCGGCGCGGCGCCCGCGTCGTCGCCGTCTGCAACACGCCCGGCTCGCAGGCGACGCGCATCGGCGACGGGACGGTCTTCATGCGCTGCGGGCCGGAGGTCGCCGTCGCCTCGACGAAGACCTTCCTCGGCTCGCTGACGGCGCTCTACCTCCTCGCCTGCTACCTGGGCGATCGGCGCGGCGTCCTTGGCGGCGAGCGGCTGCGCTCGGCGCTGGACGACCTCGCCCGCATGCCCCACATCGTCGGCGAGGCGCTGAAGACGGAATCGGCGGCAAAGGCCGTCGCGGCGCGCTACTGTGACGCCGAGCACTTCCTCTTCCTGGGCCGCGGCCTCCAGTACACGCTGGCCATGGAGGGCGCCCTAAAGCTCAAGGAGGTGAGCTACGTCCACGCCGAGGGCTACGCCGCCGGCGAGATGAAGCACGGTCCCATCGCCCTCATCGACGAGCGCATGCCCGTGGTCGCCATCGCCGTCCGCGACGCCCACTACGCGAAGATGCTGAACAACATCGAAGAGGTGCGGGCGCGCGACGGACGCGTCATCGCCCTGGCGACGACGGGCGACACGGTCCTCGCCGAGAAGGCGCGCGACGTCATCTACGTGCCAGAGGCGCCGGAGCTCCTGCAGCCGATGGCGACAGCGGTGCCGCTGCAGCTGCTCGCCTACCACATCGCGCGGCTGCGGGGCTGCCCCATCGACCAGCCGCGCAACCTGGCGAAGGTCGTCACGGTGGAGTGAACGCAACCCCGCACGAATCGCGGCATCCTTAAACACGAAGCCTCAAGGATTGCTTCGGGCTACCGCCCTCGCAATGACAGAACGATGTGTCTTTGCGAGCCCTTCGACTTCACTCAAGACAGGCTCCGCGAGCAATCTTTGACGTCACGTGAACTCAACCAAAGACCGAGTTAGTTGGCAGCCGTGGCGGACCCGTACATCGGGGAGGAGAACCATGGCACCGGATCTGCGGTCAGGATCGCGGGACAGCGATGAGCAGTCGGCGGGGCGATATTGACTCTCATCGGCTGCCTGACCGCAACGGCTACCGTACGTTGTGGCCCGCCACAGCCAGGAGCATCTTATCACATCTAGTCAAGTGCCTAGCCAGTTTAGCAGTCAGTTTTCAGCTATCAGTTTTCAGACATCTGACGGCTGATGGCTGACAGCTATACTGCTACCGATGCGCATCCTCACCGTCTCCCAGGCCCTCTCCTATCTGCGGGAGCTCATCGAGAGCGACCTCGTCCTCGGCGACGTCTGGGTGGCGGGTGAGGTCTCCGGGCCGCGGACGCAGCCCTCCGGCCACACCTACTTCACCCTCAAAGACGAGTCTGCCCAGCTGCGCAGCGTCCTCTTCCGCTCCGCCCTTCTGCGCCAGCGGCGCCTGGCCGACTACCTGACGCAGGGCTCCCAGGTCATCGTCCACGGGCGGCTGACCGTCTACGAGGCGCGCGGCGAGCTGCAGGTCGTCGTCGACTTCGTCCAGCCGGAGGGCGTCGGCCTGCGCCAGGCCCAGTTCGAGCGGCTCCGCCTGCAGCTTGAGGAGGAGGGCCTCTTCGACGCGGCGCGCAAGCGGCCGCTGCCGCCCTTCCCGCAGCGCGTCGGCGTCGTCACGTCACCCGCGGGCGCCGTCCTCCACGACATCTGCAACGTCCTGAGGCGCCGCTGGCCGCTGGCGGAGGTCGTCCTGGCGCCGACGCCCGTCCAGGGCCCGGAGGCGCCCCTCGGCATCGCCGGCGCCATCGAGATGCTGAACCGTCTCGGCGACATCGACGTGATCATCGTCGCGCGCGGCGGCGGCTCCGTCGAGGAGCTGTGGGCGTTCAACGAGGAGGGCGTCGCCCGCGCCGTCTTCGGCTCGCTCGTGCCCGTCGTCTCGGCCGTCGGCCACGAGACGGACACGACCCTCTGCGACTACGTCGCCGACCTGCGGGCGCCGACGCCCTCCGCGGCCGCCGAGCTGGTTGCGCCCGACCGGCTGGAGACGGCAGCGCGGGTGGCGGGAGGCGCCGTTCAGGCCTTCGCCGCGGTTCGATACGTAGCGGAGCGCGGCGCGACCGCGACGGCGGCGCTGCTCGCCCGCGCCGA
>DATBWN010000025.1:0-3764 GCA_036514755.1 Dehalococcoidia bacterium
CTGCCTGAGTACCTGACGCGCGCCCGCGCCCTGATGCGCAGCGTCGACGCCGAGGCGCCCACGGTTTTCCTCGACACTGGGCCGGCCGCGGCGCTCGGCGCTCTGCAGGACCCGGCGGTCGCGCGCGAAGAGGAGCAGCTGGTGCTGAACCTCGGCAACATGCACGCCCTCGCCTTCCACCTGCGCGGCACGCGCATCGTCTCCCTCTTCGAGCACCACACGGGCGAGATGACGAACGCGCAGATCGAGGACTTCACGGCGCGCCTGCTCTCGCGCCAGCTGCGGCACGAGGAGGTCTTCGGGTCGAAGGGGCATGGCGTCTTCTACGCGGCTGGCACGGGCAAAGAGGCAAACGAGCAAACGGGCACATCGTCCGCTCGCCCTGAGGCTCTCGAAGAGCCTGCCCTGAGCTTGCCGAAAGGGCGAGGGGTCGACGGCCTCGCGGGCCCTCGTGATTCGGCAGGCTCAGGACGAGCGGATGACCTACCCTTCATCGCCGTCACCGGGCCGCAGCGCAACCGTCTGCGCAAGAGCCGCCTGCGGCCCTACTTCGCCGCGCCGCACGGCGACATGATGCTCAGCGGCTGCTTCGGGATGGTCGCCGCCTTCGCCTACCGCTTCCCGCAGCACGCCGGCGAGATCGAGCGCACGCTGGCGGGCGACTAACGGGCCCGCTGCCTTTGCTGCCTGCTATCTGAGGGCGGCTACGTCGACTGTCTTGAGGCCGGTGATGTTGCGCCAGGTGCGCAGGGCCACGTTCTTGATCTTCGCCCACTTGAGCAGCGCCTTCGCCTCGGCGGCGTGGCCGGAGGGCACGTAGAGGAAGAAGCGGACCCCCTCCAGGCGCGCCTCAACGGCCCAGACGTTCTCCGCCAGGTCCTCGCGCAGCATGTCCGGCGTCACGACCTCAGCGACCATCACCGGCAGCTTCTCCGGCCACTGCAGGACGACGATGTCCGGCGCCAGCTCGTTGCCGTAGTTGGTGAAGATGCGCTGCTCGACTTCCGGCTCGTTGACGAAGGTGCGGAAGTGGGGGTACTCGGGCGTCGGGAAGGGGAAGAGCTGCTCGGCGATGTTGCGCACGGCCTGGGCGTGCGCCTCCTCGTACGACCGCGGGCTCGGCGTGAGCATGATGCTTGCGCCGGGCTCTCTCTCGTCGACCCGCTCCTGTACCACGAGGAACCTCCCTGAGCTAGCTCTCCGCAGCGAATATAGCCGCCGGCCGCGATGCGGGCAATCGCCTAGCGTGGCGAGCCGACAAGCAGCTTCGACGGCACCGGCGCCTTGACCGCGTCTGCCTCCGCCACCACGCCGGTGGCCGGCAGCCCGTCGACGAAGAGGACGCCTTTGCCCGCCGTGGCTGGCACCCGCTCGCCCGGCAGCAGCACGCCGACCAGGTTCACGGGGTCGACGGCGCCCAGCCAGACGCGCTCGCCCGCGCGCTCCTGGCGGCGCACGCGGCGCAGGCCGTCGACGGCCTCCGGCAGGGCGTACTGCTCGCCGCTGGGCCCGGAGACGAAGCGGCCGCCGCGCACGAGGCCGCGCGCCTCCAGCCGGCGCAGGGCACGCAGCACGTCGCGCCAGGGGGTCGTGAAGCTCTCCCGCGCGTAGAGGTCGCGGAAGAGCGCGCCGTAGCGCTGCAGGAGGACGCGCGCCAGCGCCTCCGCCTGCTCGTCGGCGTGGTCGGGGTCGGGCGCCGGCGTCGAGACCAGCGCCCAGCGGCCGGCCGGCCCGCTGCCGGCGAAGAAGCCCTCGGCCGTGTAGGAGGATGACTCGCCGCGACGCCGACCCGTGTGTCCGGCGCGACCCGACAGCTGGCGCAGGCCCTGGAAGCCGTCCGAGGCGACGAGCCCCCAGGCGATGAGCTCGCGCAGGCCGCGCTCGACGTCCGAGCGCAGCCGCCGCGTCAGGTTGACGATCTCGTCGAAGAAGAGGGCGCCCCGCTGCTGTAGCGCCTCGTAGATCTCGGCCGCGGCGCCCGCTCGCGGCGGCGGGACGGCGCCGTTCGCGCCGCGCACGCCGGCGAGCAGCGTCGGGAAGTCGGGGCGGAGGACCAGCGACACCGGCGTCTGCCGCGTCGCCGAGACGCTGGCCGCCGCGCCGCTAGACTTGCGCGGCGTCAGGCGCGCCCAGGCGACCTCGCCCGCCAGGCAGAGCTCGTCCAACCAGGACGAGCGGTAGTCGGCGACGCGCGCCGCCAGCAGCTCACGCTCCCAGGCGCCGGCCGCCGCCTCGTAGCCCTGCAGCCGGGCGATGGCTTGGCGCACGCCCTGCTTGCCCGCCAGCTTCGCGTCCGGCGCCAGGTGCTGCCAGCGCAGCAGGAAGCGCATGTAGTCCTGCAGCGAGACCGGATCGATCTCACGCCGCAGGCGGTCGAGCGTGTAGCGGTGGATGCGGGCGAGGAGACGACGGTCGCAGTACTCGTCCTCGCTCACGTCTGGACTGAAGCGCCCCCTCAGGACGAAGCCGCCCGCCTCCAGCATGCGCAGGCCGCGCTCCACGTCTTCGGGAGCGAGGCCGACGCGGGCGCCGAGCGCCGATGGCGCGGCGGGGCCGATCGCCTCCGTCCAGCCGCGCAGCAGCCGCGAGCGCGCCTCCTCCCGCTCCTCGACCTTGACAAGGGCGGCTTCGGGCGGCTGCAGCGCGGGCTCAATGGTCGCGCTGGGGTACAGCAGGCGGATGAGCCTCAGGTTCTCCGCCGCGAAGTAGAGGCCAGGAACAAGGAACATGGAACCAGGAAGAAGAGGGGCGGCCGGGCCCTGTCCCCTGTCCCCTGTCCCCTGTCCCCTGAGCCGGCCGGCCCTGCCGGCGGCTATCAGCTCCTCCAGCCACGGCTGCCAGGCCTCAGCCTCGCCCACCGGCAGCACGACGAGGCTGAGCAGCGCGTCGTGCGCCTCCTCCACGTCGCGCGGCGCCGGCCAGGCCTCCTCGCGCACCCGCTCGATGGCGTCCGGGTCCAGGGCGCCCAGCTCGCGGGCGCTCTCCGGCAACGCGCGACGCAGAGTGATGGCGCGCGTGCGGCGCTCCTCCAGCGGCGCGTCGTCCAGGTAGGTGAACGGCTTGCCGTTGAGGATCTCGTGCGCCATGGGTGATGGCTCCAGCGTGTCGCGGGCGTGCAGCCGCACCTCGCCCGCCTCGATCCGCCGCAGCACGCCGATGAGGCCGTCGAGGTCCATCGCCTCGCGCAGGCAGTCGTGCACCGTCTGGCGGATGAGGGGGTGGTCCGGTATCTCCAGGGGCCCGCTAACGTTCTCCTGGCAGCCGACCTGAGCCGGGAACACCGCGGCCAGGAGGTCGTCCGCGCGCATGCGCTGGATGGGCGGCGGCACCTTTCGCGCGCCCTGGTAGCGCGGCACGGCGAGGGCGCGGCCGGCGTCCCAGCGCCAGCGCACCGGGAAGACCGGCGCGTAGAGGATCGCCTGGCGCAGCGACGCCTCGGCGTTGGCCGGCGTGACGTAGGCGAAGCTCTCCGCCAGCGGGAAGCTGTGCTGCGGCCCCAGCGAGAGCACGATTGCGTCGTCGCTCGCCGCCGCCTGCAGCTCGAAGTCGAAGCGGACGCAGAAGCGCTTGCGCAGCGTCAGGCCCCAGGCGCGGTTGATCCGCGCCCCGAAGGGCGCGTGCACCACCAGCTGCATGCCGCCCGTCTCGTCGAAAAAGCGCTCGAAGACGACGTCCGTGTCCGACGGCACGAGGCCGAGGGCGTCCCGCGTCGCGCGGATGTAGTCGATGACCTGCAGCGCGCCGGGGTCGTCGAGGCCGCACTC
>DATBWN010000026.1:0-6333 GCA_036514755.1 Dehalococcoidia bacterium
CCCGGACGACTCCGGCGGCGCGCTGGCGTTCGTCCGCGGCCAGGACATGGGGTTCGACTTCCTGATGATGTGCGAGAGCCTAAGGAAGGCGCCCTACCGGTTCGGCCCCGATCCCGACAAGCCGCACGTGCATCCCAAGCCGGAGATCCTGCTCTTCGTCGGCGCCGACGGGGACGACCTCAGCCAGCTGGGCGGAGAGGTCGAGATTTCCTTGGGGGAGGAGATGGAGCGCCACATCATCAGCGCGCCGGCGGCGGTCGTCGTACCTGGCGGGCTGTGGCACCTTCCACTCGTCGTCACAAAGCTCAGCAGGCCCTTCTTCCTGATCGACGTCCGCCCGCTGGGCACGGAAGCGCCGCGGCCGTCCTGATCCCCACTTTGCGCCGGCAAAGGATGGGCCAAATGGCTCTACCTGCCCTCATCCCCCCGATTAAGCTGGTCGTAATGGGGGCTTGTCGCCGGCGACTCCAACGAGTGCGGAGCACTGGAGAATGCGTTACGAAGACCTGATCAGTGAGCAGGCGCCGGCCTGGCCCTACCCCGTCAGCTACGGCAAAGAGACCGAGGTTGGCTGCGACGTCCTCGTCCTCGGCGGCGGTATCGCGGGTTGCTGGGCCGCCATCGGCGCCGCCCGCAAGGGCGCCAGGGTGGTCATGGTGGAGAAGGGCGTGACGGAGACCAGCGGCGCCGGCGGCTCCGGCGTCGACCACTGGCACGCCGCCTGCACCAACCCCGCCTCGAAGGTCACCCCAGAGGAGTTCGCGCAGGCTGTCATCGAGGAGAACAACGGCTGGCGCTCCGGCATCAGCCAGTACATCACCTGCCGCGAGAGCTACGACTGCCTCCTGGAGCTGGAGAAGCTGGGGGTCAAGGTCCGCGATTCCGAGGACGAGTTCAAGGGCGCTGACTTTCGGGACGAAGGGAGCAAGCTGCTCTTCGCCTACGACTACAACGCCAGGTACTGCATCCGGCTCTGGGGGGCCAACGTCAAGCCGGCGCTGTACCGGGAGTGCCAGCGGCTCGGCGTCACGATCTTCAACCACGCGATGGTCACGAGCCTCCTCAACGAGGGCGGCGAGCAGGGCGCGCGGGTGGTGGGAGCCACGGCCGTCAACACGCGCACGGGAGAGTACTACGTCTTTCGGGGCAAGGCCTCGATCCTCTGCATGTTCCTGCCGCAGCGCGAGTGGATCTTCTCGACGGAGCTGAAAGGCCTCTACACCTCTCACCGCCCCCACACCTCCACCGGCGACGGCCACGCCATGGCCTGGAGGGCCGGCGCCCAGCTGGCGGGGCTGGAACGCTCGCGACGGGCCGGCGGCGGCCCCTACGGTTACCCGCAGTACGGCGTCGCGAACACCGCTAACACCTGGTACGCCTGCACGCTGGTCGACGCCAACGGCAAGGAAATCCCCTGGGTCGACCGGGATGGGAGGATCCTCGAGACCGTCGCCGAGCGATATCAGCCGGCTCCCGGCCAGGAGTTCTTCATCTCCGACATGAGCCGGAACTATAAGTACAAGGGGCCGACCCTCATCCCCGACTGGCGGGAGCGCGTGCAGAACGGCGAGTTCGCGCTGCCCATCTACGCCGACATACCCTCGCTGCCGGAGCACGAGCGACGCGCCCTCTGGGGCCTCATGATCGCGCAGGAGGGGCGCACCCTCGTCCCCATCTACTGGACGTACGGCCGCGCCGGCTTCGACCCGGAGAAGGACATGCTCCAGTACTACGAAGGGGGCTGGGGCGGCGTCGGCCTGCAGCAGTGGCGCGACTCCGCCGACACGGGCGGCCTCGTGGTGGACTGGGACCTCCGGACGAGCCTCGAGGGGCTGTACGCGGCCGGCGGCCAGATCTTCGCCTCCGGCGACCACGCCTACGCCGCCGCCACCGGGCGCTACGCCGGCCGGAAGGCCGCCGCCTACGCCCTATCGGCCCGCGAGGCGGCGGTCGACCGCCGTCAGGTGGAGGCGGAGAAGACACGCGTCTACGCTCCCGTGGCGGTGCAGGGCGGCATCCACTGGAAGGAGCTCAACGCCGGCGCCTGCCGGATCATGCAGGACTACTGCGGCGAGCTGAAGAGCGAGGAGTTGCTGCAGATCGGTCTCAAGTGGTTCGACGAGCTCGAAGCGGGCGAGGCGGCGACCGCCTACGCCCGGAACCCGCACGAGCTCGCGAGGCTGCTGGAGGTGTTCAACATCATCACCAACGGCAGGATGATCCTGGAGGCCTGCCGGGCGCGTAAGGCCAGCAACCCCTTCCTCGGCTTCACGCGCTCCGACTACCCGGAGATCGACCCGCCGGAGTGGAGCAAGTGGGTGACCATCCGGCTGAACGACGGGAGCGTCAAGGCGGGCGATCTGCCCCTGGACTACTACGGCGACTTGAAGACGAGCTACGAAGCCCATTGCGGGCTGCAGGAGTGAGATGGGCTCAGAGCAGGTTCGGGCATTCCCCAACGTAATCACACCCAACAACCCGGTGCTGTTCAACGAGGACGTCTGCAGCGGCTGCAACGTCTGCGTCGACGTCTGCGTCATGGACATCTTCCTGCCCAACCCGGAGGCGGGCCGGCCGCCCATAATCCTCTACCCGGAGGAGTGCTACTACGACGGCCTCTGCGTGAAGAACTGTCCCTTGTGGCAGCGCGGGGCGATCAAGCTCAACCACCCGTTGAACCAGAGAGTGCGCTGGAAGCGGAAGGCAACGGGCGAGCACTTCCGCCTGGGCATGCCTAACCCGCCGCCTCCCAACACGAGGCCGCCCGTCGGCGGCTGGGACGCGAGGGCGTTCTAGAAGATTCCCCCGCTCGACTAGCGGCTGGCGGCGGCTGCCGGAGCCGCGGCAGCGGCAGGCGGCGCCGCCTGCTGCGGCCGCATCGGCTTGTGGCCCCAGATGTCGCCGCTGACGTGGCGCACGACCTGCCAGGTCGAATCGTCGATGAGGCGGCCGTTCCAGCCGTACTCGATCTCGAAGCCGGAGGGCGTGGTCACGTAGAACGAGACCATGTGGTCGTTCATGTGCTTGCCGATGGTCGTCGCCGGCGGCGTCTCGGTGTTCGTCGCCGCGTCGAAGGCGAGGCCGACGTCGTCCAGCGTGTCCGTCTCCAGCATGAAGTGCCACATGCGCTTGTTGGCCGGCGAGGGCAGGCTGGGGTTGTGCTGCTGCAGGGCGACGGTGTGGTGGCGCGGGTTGCAGTGGAGGAAGGTCATCGTGAACACGTAGTCGGAGAGGCGGAAGCCCAGGGCCTCCATGAGCAGCTTCACCGTCGGCTCCACCTCGTTCGGCCGCAGGACAATGTGGCCCATGCCCAACTCGCCCGTCTTGAAGCCGGAGAGCGCCCGGCCGGGCTTGAAGGGCGAGGCGTAGACGATGGCCGGCCCGAAGGAGAGCTCGAAGCGCAGGCCGCCGGACTCGAAGTGGACGAAGTCGACGACGCGGCGGACGTCGATCTCCTCCTTCGTCCCCTGGACGACGCTGGCGCCGAGGCGCCGCAGGGCGGCCTTCGCCTCCTCATACTCGCCTCGCGTCGACGCCTGAAAGCCCGTGTAGAGGATGTCGTCCTCGCCCGAGGGGTGGAGGATGACGCGGTGGTGGTACTCGTCCATGCGCAGGTAGACGATGCCGTCCTCGCGCCTTTCGCCCACCTGCATGCCGAGGACCTGCTCGGCGAAGCGCTCCCAGGCGCCCGTGTCGCTCACGCCGACGCCGATGTAGCCCAGTTGCGAAACAGCCATGGCTCTTCTCCCTTATCTAGCCGATTGGCGCCCCAATTATAGTCGGAGCGGCGGCCCTGACTAGCTTCAGCCCCAGACCTTGCGCGCCGTGGCGACGACGAGCTCCAGCTTGCGGCGCTGCTCCTCCCAGGTGAGGGGGTTGCCCTGGGCGACAGAGGCGAAGCCGCACTGCGGGCTGAGGGCCAGGTCTGCCAGCGCGACGTGCTTCGTCGCCTCGTCGATGCGCCGCAGGAGCAGCTCCTGCGACTCCAGTTCGCCCGCCTTGGTGGTCACGAGGCCGAGGACGACGGTCTTGCCTTTCGGCATGTAGCGCAGCGGCTCGAAGGTGCCGGCGCGCTCCGAGTCGTACTCGAGCAGAAAGGCGTCGACGTTGATCGAGCCGAAGACGGCCTCGGCGATGCGGTCGTAGCCGCCGGCGGTGTGCCAAGCGCCGCCGCCGCCGTTGCCGCGACAGAGGTGCATGGCGAGCGTGACGCCGCCGCGGTCGAAGCCGGCCAGACAGGCGTTGTCCGCCTCGATGTCCTCCAGGATCGACTTGTCGGGGTCGACGCTGAGGGCGCGCCACTCCTCGCGCCGCGTCTCGTCGATGTAGTCGGGGTAGTGCGGGTTGTCGAGCTGAATGTAGGCCACGCCCTCGTCTACGAGGGCCTTGATCTCGTCGCGGATGATGGCGGCGGCGTCGGCCAGCACCGCGGCACGGTTGGGATATACCTTGTCCGTGACGCCGGGCTTGTAGCCGCGGGCGACGACGTATGACGGCGCCGGCATAGTGACCTTGAAGGGCCCCGGCGCGTGCGCCTTGAGGAAGGCCGACTCGCGCGCCGTGAGGCGATGGCGGGCGTGCAGCTTCTCGCCGATGACGCGGCCGCGGAGGGCGGTGGGCGCGCCCGGCGGCGGCGCGGGCGGCGCGGCGACGCCTCCGGGGCCGCCCTGGAAGCGCGGCGTCACGGCGGGCGTGCCGGGCACGTAGCCATCGACGGAGTCCGGGAAGCCGCTGGACCAGCCGCTGCGCCGGTACTCGCCGTCGCTGTAGACGTCGATGCCGACCTGGCGCTGCATCTCCAGCACGGCGAGGATCGCCTCGTCCTCGGCCTGGCGCAGCTCGTCCTGAGAGATGCGCCCTTCCGTCTGGGCGCGGCGCGCCTCCAGCAGCCGCGGCGGGCGCAGGAAGCTGCCGACCTGGTCAGCCCGGTACTTCGTCGCCATCTGCTCCTCCGCTCTTTCGATCCGAGGGCAGTTTACGCCCTCCACGCCGATTACGTGGAGTACGAGGCTATCGCCGGAGTGCTTCAGGCCATCGGGGTTACGCCCGGCGCGGGCTTCGATCCGTCCAGGCGCAGGCCGCCGAATATCTGGGTGCGCGCGCCGTCAGACGCGGCAAGGAGGCGGCCGGAGGAGCTGTAGAGCCGGTACTGGATGTTGCCCTCCGGTTCGGCAGGCAGGAGGAGCAAGAGCTCGCCCATCGCATCGCGCAGGAGAAGGCCGCCCGGATAGCTCTGGAAGCCGTCGGAGTCTGAAACCAGATTGCCGTGCCCGTCGAACATTCGAAAGGCGATGCGAGGTTCGCCGTTGGCGGCGGACGCCACCTGAAGGAGGACGTCACCGCTGGCTCCGTCTACGAAGGAGGTTATGCTGCCGGGTCTATGGCCCCCGAGCCTCATTGGTGCTCCTTAGCAGGCGCCGCCGGTCACGGCGTGAGCGCCGCGGCCAGCACCGGCCCAGTCGGCACGCTTCCGCCGCGTCGCGACCGACGACGACGGCGCCGCGGCGCCGCCGTCGCGACGCTTTCAGGGCGCAGCGGCCGATCTTGCGTCACCACATTCTCCACCTTAGCAGGCGCGAAAGCCAGCTTGGCAGCCACCACGCGCGGCAGCTTCCTTCCGAGGGCGCGCTCGATCTCGTGCATCTTCACGAGGTCGGCCGGGCCGATCAGGGTGATGGCCTGGCCGGACCGTCCCATTCTCGCGGTTCGGCCAACTCTGTGAATGAAGAGGTCGCTTGTCTCCGGTAGGTCGTAGTTGATCACGCGCTCGATGCTGAGCACGTCGAGGCCGCGAGCGGCAACGTTGGTGGCGAGGAGAATCGGCAGGTGACCGGCGCGGAAGCGCGCGACGATGCGGTCTCTCGCACTCTGGCTGAGGTCGCCCTGGAGCGCCTCGACTTCGTACCCGAGACGCTGTAGCCGCCGCGCCAGGTTGACGACGCCGCGGCGGGTGCGACCGAAGACGAGCGTGGCGCCCCCGGTAGGCTGGTTGAGCAACTCGACGAGGACGGGCACCTTTTCGCCGCTCCAGACCTCGACGACGCTGTGCTCAATGTCCGGTTCGGCCTCCTGCTCGGAGTCTATCTTTATGACCTGCGGCTGGCGAAGATGCTTGGCGGCGATCTTCCGTACCCAGTCGGGAGTAGTGGCGGAGAAGAGGGCGGTCTGGCGCGCTCCTGGCGTTGCGGCGAGGATCCTTTCTACGTCGGGGGCGAAGCCCTGGTCGAGCATCTGGTCGGCTTCGTCAAGGACGAGGACCCGCAGCGAGCCCAGCCGGAGGGTGCGCTGGCGCAGGTGATCGAGGATGCGGCCCGGCGTGCCGACGATGACCTG
>DATBWN010000027.1:0-13573 GCA_036514755.1 Dehalococcoidia bacterium
CCAGCGGCTCGACGCCCGGCCCCAGATACGTCCGGCCGCCGTGGTTCTCGAAGCCGACGAGCGTGTAGTCCTCCCACTCGGCCACCAGGTTGCCGATGAGCCGCTTCGCGCCGGCGCCCGGGTGCAGCGTGTAGAGGTCGAAGACGCCGGCGCCGGCCAGCTCCTCGCCCGCCGCGCCGCGATAGAACCGCCCCGCCAGCTGATAGCCGCCGCAGACGCCGAGGAAGACGGCGCCGTCCTCAACCGCCTCGCGCAGAGCGGCGCCCTTCGCCTGCGTCAGGTCGGCCGCTACGACGCGTTGCTCGCGGTCCTGAGCGCCGCCTATGAACAGCAGGTCGAAGGCCTCCGGCTCCAGCCCCTCGCCCAAGTCGAGGCTCGTCACCTGCAGGTCGATGCCGCGCAGGCGACAGCGGCGCTGCAGGCAGGTGATGTTGCCGCGGTCGCCGTAGACGTTCATCAGCGACGGGTAGAGGTGGCCGAGGCGGAGGGTGAGCTCGCTCATTGCTGCCAGAAGGGGGCGCGGCCGGCGCGCCTCGCCAGGAGCTCGCGCAGCGTGAGCATCGCGGTGTAGGTGGGCACGGCGCTCAGACAGGCGCCCGCGGGCGTCGCCGCCAGCGCCGCCTCCAGCGCTTCACCGATGTCCGGCTCGACCTCGATCGTCGTCTCGTCCCAGTCAGCGTACTTCAGGCGCAGCGCCAGGTCAGCCGCCCGCGTGCCGCTGACGACGACCGCCTCGAAGCGTCCGGCCGCGACCTCGAAATCGGCGTCCCAGACCCAGGAGACGTCGCGGCCGTCGGCGATGCCGTCGTTCAGGGCGAGAAGCGCCGTCTTTCGCCCCGGGTCGAGGAGCAGCGTCTGCAGCACCTGGTTGAGGCCGGCCGGGTTCTTGGCCAGGAAGAGCTCGACGCGCCGGCCGTCCACCTCGAACGCCTCCTGGCGGCCGAAGGCGGCGGCCGCCGCGGCGAGGGCGTCGGTGACGGGCGCCTGCGGCAGGCCGAGGGCGCTGGCGGCGGCCGTCGCGGCGAGCGCGTTGTAGACGTTGTACAGCCCGCCGAGGCCCATCTCAACATTGGCGCGGCCGGCTGGCGATGCGAGGACGAAGCGCAGGCTGCGGCCGTCCTTCAGGTTGACCTTGCTGGCCGAGACCTGGGGCTTCGGCCGGGCGCGGCCGCAGGCCGGGCAGCGCCAGCGACCAACGTGGCCGAAGTAGACCGCGTCGTACTCCAGGCGGGCGCCGCAGACGCAGCTCAGCGAGTCGCTGGCGTGCTCCAGGTGGCCGCGGTCCAGCTTCTTGTCGTCGACGCCGAAGTAGGTCACGTTGTCGCGCCCTTCGCCCAGCGCGGCGACGGCCGGGTCGTCGGCGTTGAGGACGAGGGCCAGGCGCTGCCCTGAGCTTGTCGAAGGGCCCTGCCCTGAGCCTGACGAAGGGTCGGCGGGCGCCCGCGCCAGCGCCTGGCGCCAGCGGGCCGCGACGGCGTCTACCTCGCCGTAACGGTCGAGCTGGTCGCGGAAGAGGTTCGTGAAGACGGCAGCGCGGGGCCGCAGCTCGGCGAGCGCCAGGGGCAGCGTCGCCTCGTCCACCTCGAAGACGCCGAGGCGCCGCTCGCCGTCGTCGAGGGCGCCATCGTGGCCGGCGGCCAGCGCCAGCGTGGAGGCGAGGCCGCGCATGAGGTTGGAACCGCTGGCGTTGACGAGGGGCGAGAGGCCGGCGGCGCGCGCCATCTCGCTCAGGAGGCGCGTCGTCGTCGTCTTGCCGTTGGTGCCGGTGACGAGGACGCAGCCCTGGCCGAGCCCGCGCGCCAGGTCGTGGACGAGGCCGGGGTTGAGGCCGAGGCCGACGAGGCCGCTTATCGCCGTGCCGCCGCCGCGGCGCAGGCGGCGGCTGGCGAGCGCGGCCGTCTTCGCCGCCCAGACCGATGCGAGGGTGCGCGCCCGGGCCATGAGGCGCCGGCTAGCCGGCGAGGCCGGGCTGGGGGATGAGGTTTCGCGCCAGGATGCGCAGCAGCGTCTCCTTGCTCACGACGCCGACGACGCGCCCTTCCGAGACGACGGGCAGGTGCCAGACGGCGTCCGCCTCCATGCGCTGCAGGAGGCTGGCGCCGTCCTCGCGCGGGGCGGCCACCGGCACGTCCTGGGGGCGCAGCATCACGTCGCCGGCGCTCTTCGTCAGGCGCTCGTCGTCGCCCACGGGCGCCACCTCCTTCTCGGTCAGCACGCCCACGACGCTCTCGTCCGGGTCCGAGACGAAGAAGATGAAGCGCCGCCCGCCGCGGTTCGCCAGGTAGCGCAGGCGCTCTTCGCGGCCCGCCGTCTCCAGGTCGGGCGTCATGATCTCCTCGGCGCTGTAGCGGGCGAGCGTGTCGAGGATGCGCGCCTGGTACCAGCTCTGGCGCGCCGAGGACTCCAGGAAGAGGCCGAGGATGATGAACCAGACGCCGCTCCAGGGGTCGATCCAGCGCAGCAGGCCGAAGAACGCGAAGGCGCCGATGAACATGAGGGAGTAGCCCAGGGCGCGGCCGGCGAGCGTCGCCAGGCGCGTGGCGCGGTGCAGGTTGCCGCTCACGCCCCAGAGGAGCGCGCGCAGAACGCGGCCGCCGTCCATCGGGAAGCCCGGCGCCATGTTGAAGCCGGCGACGATGAGGTTCATGAAGAACAGCCACTCGACGACGATGGCGAACGGCTTCTCCTCCGACCGGCCCATCGCTGACCAGGCGCCGAAGAAGACGCCGGCGATCGCCAGGCTGGTCAGTGGCCCGATGATCGCCATGGCGAACTCGTGCAGCGGCCGCTTCGCCTCGCCGCCGATCTGAGACACGCCGCCGAAGATGAAGAGCGTGATGCTCCGCACCGGGATGCCCTGCTTGCGCGCCACCATGCTGTGCGCCAGCTCGTGCAAGAGGATGGAGAGGAAGAAGACGATGCCGCTGCCCAGCGCCATCACCCAGTGCAGCGCCTCATCGTCGCGGTGGGGTGAGCGCGGCGGGATGACCTCTGGGTAGAAGCGCAGGGCGAGCATCGTCGTGACGAAGGCGAGCGTCAGCAGCCAGGACGCGTTGACGACGATGGGTATGCCGAAGAAGCGGGCGATCTGAAAGCTGCCGTTCACGATTGCGTCTAGTCTAGCGCGCCGCGGGAGCCCTTGCTACGCGACACCAATCCGAAGGCCAGGCTTCAGCCTGGCCGGCATTCGAACGGGAGGTCCATAGAGGGTGCGCCGTCAACGATTCGTCGAGATTCTTCGCGGAGTCTACCCTGAGCGAAGCCGACGGGCTCAGAATGACATGGAAAGCGTAGCGCCGGCCAAACGGAGCAGGCCTAGTGCAGCTTCGAATGCTCTGTACCTGCCCGCGCGCACCACTACTTCAGCCTGCGCAGCAGCGATGAGTTGATCACCACCGATAGCGAGCTCAGGGCCATCGCCGCCGCCGCGATGATCGGGTTGAGCAGCCCGGCCGCGGCGATCGGTATGCCGACGCTGTTGTAGATGAAGGCCCAGAACAGGTTCTGCTTGATCTTCCGCATCGTCGCGCGTGAGAGGCGGATGGCCGTCGCGACCTCGCGCACGTCGTCCCGTACGAGGATGATGCCGCCCGTCTCCTTGGCCACGTCGGCGCCGGAGCCGATGGCGATGCCGATCGTCGCCGTCGCCAGCGCCGGCGCGTCGTTGATGCCGTCGCCGACCATGGCGACGACCTTCCCCCGCGCCTGCAGGTCGCGGATGATGTCTGCCTTGTCTGCCGGCAGCACCTCGGCGATGACCTCGTCGATGCCGACCTCGCGGGCGATGGCCTCGGCCGTGCGGCGGTTGTCGCCGCTGAGGAGGATGAGCTGGACGCCTTCGGCGCGCAGCGAGGCCACGGCCTCCTTCGCCTCCGGCTTCAGCGTGTCGGCCACGGCGATGACGCCGAGGATCTCCTGCTTCGTGCCCAGGAGCATCGCCGTCTTCGCCTCCTGCTCCAGCCGGTCGAGGTGGGGCTCGGCGGCGCCGAGGTCGACGCCGCCCTCGGCGAAGAGGCGCCGGTTGCCGAGGCGCAGCGTCTCGCCATCGACCTCGGCCTGCACGCCGCGCCCCGGCAGCGCCTCGAAGCCGCTCACCGCCGGCAGGGGGATGTCACGGTGAGCGGCCGCGCGCAGGATCGCCTGGGCCAGCGGATGCTCCGACCCCTGCTCCAGCGCCGCCGCCTTCGCCAGGACGTCGGCCTCGCCGAGGCCGCCCAGCGGGATGACGTCCGTCACGTTGGGCTCGCCGCGCGTCAGCGTCCCCGTCTTGTCGAAGACGACCGTCGTGAGCTTCTGCGCGACCTCCAGCACCTCGCCGCTGCGGATGAGGATGCCCTTCTCGGCGCCCTTGCCGACGCCCACCATAAGCGCCGCCGGCGTGGCGATGCCGAGGGCGCAGGGGCAGGCGATGATGAGCACGGCGATGAAGGACAGTAGCCCCTGCGGGAAGTCGCCGGCGAGAGACCAGCCCACGAACGCCGCGATGGCGACGAGGACCACCGACGGCACGAAGAACTGGACAACCTGGTCGGCGAGGCGCTGGATGCGCGCGCTCCCCGCCTGCGCCTCCTCGACGATGCGGATGATCTGAGACAGCGCCGTGTCGGCGCCGACCTGCGTCGCCTCGAAGCGCAGCTGGCCCGTCTGGTTGACGGTGCCGCCCAGCATCTGGTCGCCGGGCTTCTTCTCCACCGGCATCGACTCGCCGGTGAGCATTGACTCGTCCACGGCGGAGAGCCCGTCGATCACCCTGCCGTCGGTCGGTATCTTGCCGCCCGGCCGGACGACGACGACGTCGCCCAGCTGCACCATCTCGGCCGGCACCTCCGTCTCGACGCCGTCGCGGACGACGGTGGCCATCGGCGGCCGCAGGTCCATGAGCTTTCGCACCGCCGCCGACGAGCGCGTCTTGATCGCCTCCTCCATGTACTTGCCGACGAGGACGAAGGCGATGATCACGGCCGAGACCTCGAAGTAGACGTTCCTCTCCTCCGTCGAGACTGGAAGCGCCTCCGGCCAGAAGACGACGAATGTGCTGTAGACGTAGGCGGTCGTCGTGCCAAGGGCGACGAGGAAGTCCATGTTGATGGCGCGGCTCTGGATGGCGGCCCAGGAGCCCTTGTAGAAGCTCCAGCCGCCGATGAACTGGACCGGCGTGACGATGATGAACAGCCAGCGGCCCCAGGTGAGCCAGGGGAGGGCCGGGATGGGCGCCCAGGTGACGATGGTGGCCCCGGCCGCCAGCGCCAGGAACGCCGCGGCGCGCAGGATCGCCAGGACGAGCACGCCGGTGAGGGCGATGCCCAGGCGCCGGCGCATCGCCTTCAGCTCCGCCTCCGGCGACTCGAAGGCCTTGACGCAGTTGATGCTGCAGAAGTAGTAGGTCCGGCCCGCCTGCTCCAGCCGCAGCGGCGTCGCCTTGCTTACGACCATGCCGCAGATCGGGTCCTTGGCGGTGCCATGGTCACCCTTCGTCGGCGCGGGGCCTTCGCGGACTGCTGTGCTCGTCTGCATCGTTCTCCTCCCCTCAGCGCCCGGCGAGCTCGTAGAGGTCGAGCAGCTCGCCGACAACGGCGTCCTCGCGTCCCTCCTTGATGCCCTGCACGACGCAGCCCTGCAGGTGGTTCTCGAGGATCAGCGCCTCCAGCTTCTCGATGGCGCGGCGCACGGCGTAGGTCTGCTTGAGGACGTCGACGCAGTACTTGTCCTCCTCGATCATACGCCGCACCCCCTGCAGGTGCCCCTCGATGTAGGCGAGGCGGCGCAGCACCTCCGGCTTCGCGGCGGTGCTCACGGGCGCGCGGTCTGCGGTCTCGTTCATCTCGACCCCCTGGCCATGGGTTTACGCTTCCTTGAACCTGGTAGGCGTGTTCCCAGCTTGAGACCCCCCACAGGGGGGTCTGTGCGAATAGCGTAGCAGACCTGTCAAGAGAGGGTGAGGGGACGGGGGACGGGGCCTTGTTACTTGTTACCTGTTACTTGTTACTCACAAGCCCGTGCGCCCGCAGCGCCGGGATCAGCTCCTGCAAGCCGTCGATACGCGCCTCCGGCCGGACGCCGTCCCGCGTCCTGGCGCCGAGCTGCACGGCGAAGAGGCCGGCCGACTGGGCGCCGAAGACGTCGTTGTGGGGGCTATCGCCGATAAAGGCGCAGGCCGCCGCGTCCCTGCCCAGGGCGTTGAGTGCGCACTGGAAGACGCGCGCGTCCGGCTTCGCGATCTGCAGCTCGTCCGAGAAGACGAGGACGTCCAGGTGCGGCGTCAGGCCGTGGTAGTCGAGCAGCGCCCGCAGATGGGGCGCCGTCGTGAAGCCCGCGTTGGAGACGAGGCCGGTGCCGAGGCCCAGCGCTTTGAGCGCCGTCAGCGTCTCGATGGCATGCGGCGCCAGGCTCGGCGCCAGCTCGGGGTGAAGCATGGTGATGACTTGTTCCAGCGCCGGCAGGGCGGCCGCGGGCGGCCGGCGGCCCGCCGACTTCGCCAGCTCGTCGCCGAAGAGGCCGGCGCGGCTCGTCGTGTCGCGGCCGATGTCGTGCAGGTCGGTCAGGCCGCGCGACGTGGCGTCCAGCGTTGCCAGGATGACGTCGTAGGCGACGTCGAGCCCGTGGGCTGCGAGCGCCTCCCGGACGCGCTGCGTGCGCCAGGCGCGGCGCGGCGCCGCCCGCTCCGGCGTGTCGCGGATGAGCGTCTCCCAGAGGTCGAAGAGGACTGCTTGCAGGGTCATGCCGGAAAAGAGAGAGCGGGCCTTGCGCCCGCTCTGGTGTCCGTTCCTCTCAGCCGCTACGAGACGGGCGCGGCCAGCGACGTGCCGCACTGGCTGCAGTGCTTCGCGCTGACGGGGTTGAGGCTGCCGCAGCTGGAGCACTTGACGGCGGCGACGGTTTCGCCGGCCGAAGGCGTCTCGGCGGACGCGCCGGCCGAAGGCGTCTCGGCGGACGCGCCGGCGGCGCTCTCCTCCGCCTCTTCCTCTTTGACGTTCTTGCGGAACTCGCGGATGCCTTTGCCGAGGCCGGCGCCCAGGTCCGCGACGCGCGAAACGCCGAACAAGAGCACGATTGCGATGATTATCAGCCCGAGCTCCATTGGCCCGAGCCCAAACGGCCCCGCTGCTAGCATGCGAGCACCCCCCGCACCCTCAAGTACGACTAGACGATAACATCGGGATTGGGGCCCGTCAAACGGCTTGCGCCGGGCACCAGGCTGCCGGCCACTGGCGTGGCGGCATTAGGCTGCCGCGCTCGGGAAGGCGCCTGCCGCCGCGGCCGGTGACGACGTGCAAGGCACGAGCGGGGTGCAGGGGCGCAGCCCCTGACGGGGAGTCTGAGGGGTGTCCCCTCAGAAAGCTCTCTCTCTCTAAGCGCGGAGCAGACAAGTCCGCAGGACGCAGGATGCGCAGCCTGCCAGCGGTCATAGGAAAGGCGCTCGAAGGCGCCCTGGGTCAATGCGACGAAACGCTAAACGACCCTCTCGACGAAGACCTCCATGACGCCGCCGCAGATCTTGTCCTCGCCCTCCGTCGACTCCGTCAGGTCGACGACGACGAGCTTCGGCTTGCCGGTCTCGAGGACGTCCATGGCGGCCTGCCAGACCTCCGCCTCGCCGCAGCCGCCGCCGATCGTGCCGCAGAAGCTGCCGTCCGGCCGCACGGCCATCTTCGCGCCGGGGCGCCGCGGCGTGGAGCCGCGCGAGGCGGCCACCGTCGCCACGGCCAGCGGCTTGCCGGTCTCCAGCGCCTTCTCGATCTCGTTGAACACTTCGTCCTGCATTACGGTTCTATGATATCAGCCGGCGTCGGCCGTCTCCAAGGCTCTATGTGTCTTTGCGAGGCCCTTCGCAGAAGGGCCGTGGCAATCTCTGGCGAAGCCTCAAAGATTGCTTCGTCGCGGAGCCTGTCCTGAGCGAAGTCGAAGGGCTCCTCGCAGCGACAGATGGGGGCCAGTGAGCCTTAGCGGGACGTCTTCCAAATCGTGCCGCTGGGCGTGTCCTCCAGGACGATGCCGAGCTCGGCGAGAGCGGCGCGGATGCGGTCCGCGAGGGCGTACTGCTTCGCCTGGCGCAGCTCGCGGCGCAGGGCCACTAGGTCTGTAATCGCATTGTGAGCCGTGACGGAGTCATCGCCGATGTCAAGACTACGTAGGCGTTCTGCTACATCGGGTTGAGTGGTTATAGCTGCCCCAGCTAGTTCGCTTACAAGATGTCGTAAACCCGCGATCAGCTCGGCTGACAGGGCTGGCGTTACGCGTACTATTGGTGGGAAAGTCGCGATCTTCAACTGCGCCGTACCTGGCACGACAGTTACGCCCCGTGTCTCTAGCCTTAATCCCAGCACGCCGGCCAGCTCGCGCAGCGTCGCCTGGCCGCCGGCGACCGGGCGGCCACCGTCGCGGGAGCGGTTGACCTCCCGCGCCAGGTCGAACAGGGCGGCGAGGGCCTGCGCAGTGTTGAGGTCGTCCTCCATCGCCGCGACGAAGCGCTCGCGGTAGGGCGCCGCGTCCACTGCCTCGCCGGCTCCCGTGTCCTTCGCCTCGACCGCGTTGCGCAGGCGCTCGGTGGCGCTGCGGGCGGCGGCGAGCGCCTCCTCGCTGTAGGTGAGGGGGCTGCGATAGCCGCTGCTCAGGACGAAGACGCGCAGCGCGTCGGCGCCGTAGCGGTCCAGCCCCTCGCGCATCGTGATCAGGTTCCCCAGCGACTTGCTCATCTTCTCCGCGCCAAGCTGGAGGAGGCCGTTGTGCACCCAGAAGCGCGAGAACGGCACCTGGTCCGTGTACGCCTCCGTCTGGGCGATCTCGTTCTCGTGATGGGGGAAGAGGAGGTCGAGGCCGCCGCCGTGGATGTCGATCTGCGGGCCCAGGTGGCGCAGCGACATGGCGGAGCACTCGATGTGCCAGCCCGGGCGGCCGGGCCCCCAGGGGCTGGGCCAGGAGGGCTCGCCCGGCTTCGCCGCCTTCCAGAGCGTGAAGTCCATCGGGTTCTCTTTGCCCTCCAGCGGCTCGATACGGGCGCCGGCAACCATCGACTCGAGGCTGCGCCCGGAGAGCTTGCCGTAGTCCGCCTTGCGCTCGACGCGGTAGTAGACGTCGCTGGCCTCGCCGCCGCCCTTTGGCGGGCCGGCGTAGGCGTAGCCTTTGTCGACGAGGCGCTGGATCATCTCGACGATCGCCGGCACCTCCTGGGAGGCGCGCGGGTGGAGGTGGGCGGGCAGGATGTTCAGCTCGGCCGCGTCGCGCTCGAAGGCGGCGATGTGGCGCTCGGCGATGGTCGCCATCGGCACGCCATCCTGCTCGGCGCGGGCGATGAGCTTGTCGTCGACGTCGGTGTAGTTCTGGACGTGCCTGACGTCGTAGCCCTTGAACTCGAGGTAGCGGCGCAGCACGTCGAAGACGATGTAGCTCATGGCGTGGCCGAGGTGGCTCTCGGCGTAGGGCGTGATGCCGCAGACGTACATGAGGACGCGATTGTCGCGCGGCGTGAACTCCTCGACGCGGCCGCTCAGGGTGTTGTGGAGGCGCAACTCAGTACCCCTGGCGTGTCATTGCGAGCGAAGCGAAGCAATCTTTGACGGCACGGTGATGTCACCCGGCGCGCCAAAGATTGCTTCGTCGCTGCGCTCCTCGCAAAGACAGTGTGGCCGCGTCATCTACCGTACAGAAGCGACTACGAAGCTGAGCCGTGCCCGGTCGCAGCCGCCTGGCGATGCTCGCCGAGCTGCGCCCCCAGCGCCGCGACCTGCGCCCGCAGCTCCTCGACCTTCTGGCTCAGCTCCTCGATGCGGTCCCACTCCGGGTCCGGCAGGCGGACGGTCGTGTCGTTGCCCGGGTCGTAGAAGGCGACGACCTTGCCCGGCACGCCGACGACGGTCGCGTAGGCCGGCACGTTGGTCACGACGACGGCGCCGGCGCCGATGCGCGCGTGCTCACCGACCGTAATGGCGCCGATGAGCTTCGCGCCCGCGCCGACGACGACGCCCTGGCCCAGCGTCGGGTGGCGCTTCTCGCGCCGGTTGCTCGTCCCACCCAGGGTCACGCCCTGCGTCAGGTGGCAGTCGTCGCCGATCTCCGCTGTCTCGCCGATGACGACGCCCATGCCGTGGTCGATGAACAACCCCTCGCCGATCTGGGCGCCGGGGTGGATCTCGACGCCGGTGAGAAAGCGGTTGAGGGCGGAAACGAGGCCGGGCAGAAGCGGCACGTTGGCCGAGTGAAGGCTGTGGGCGACGCGGTGCAGCTGGCGGGCGTGGAAGCCGGGGTAGTAGAGGACAACCTCCAGGCCGCTGCGCGCCGCCGGGTCGCGCTCTAGCGCCGCTCTAACGTCTCTACGGATGCTCTGGAGAATCGACATCGCCTGCCCTCCCGCAAATCGCTTCGTCCTTCGGGCGAAGGACGCCCGCCGTCTGGGTGTCCGTCCTTCCTGGGAAGGACGACACCCTAGAGACAGATGCAGCAGCCGAGCAGGCTTCGCGTCATTGACAGAGGTCAATATACCATAATGCTAACCGCGGGCCGCCTTGATCTCAGGCCGCGCGCCTTCTAGCATTACGCCGCCGAAAGCATGAGGCGACCGCTGAATGCTCCTTCCGTGCTCGGAAGGAGGAACGACGGGAGGATTCTATGTCAAGCGAATCAGTCTCCATCTCCGAGCCCGATAAGTCACTGGTCAGCCGGCACGTGTACCGGCTGACTCTGCGCGACGCCAGCGGCCAGCCTCTGGTCGGCAAGGAAGTGGTCGTCGCTCTGCAGGGCGACGGCAGCCTCGCGCCCGGCTTCAGCTCCAAGGAGGTGCGCCGCGAGATGGACGAGGCGGGCGCCGCCCTGGTGATGTGGTATCGACGCGGCATCTCCGGCCGCGACGTGAAGGCCGTGCTTTCTGTCACGGATGCTCCGCCTGACTCCTCCGTTGCTTTCGAGCGATTGTCCGACGAGAAGGCCGCGGAGCTGGACGGGCCGCGCATAAGCCACATCCGCTCGCGGCTGTACTAAGCCTCCTCCAGCAGCGCGATAGCCTGGACGGCGATGCCCTCGCCGCGGCCGATGGCGCCGAGGCCGTCCGTCGTCGTCGCCTTGACGCTGACCTGGCTCGTTTGCACGCCCAGGGCGCCGGCGAGGCGGCGGCGCATCTCCGCGACGTGCGGCGCGACGCGCGGCCGCTCGGCGATGACGGTGGCGTCGACGTTGACGATGACCAGGCCGGCGGCGGCGATGAGCTTCACGACCTGCTTCAGCAGGTCGATGCTGTCCGCGCCCTGTAGACGGGGGTCGCCGCTGGAGAAGTGCATGCCGATGTCGCCCAGCGCCGCGGCGCCGAGCAGGGCGTCGATGATCGCGTGGCTCAGGGCGTCGCCGTCCGAGTGGCCGGCGAGGCCTGTCTCGCCGTCGAAGAGCACGCCGCCGAGGACGAGCTTTCGCCCTTCCGCAAACGGGTGCACGTCGTAGCCCGTGCCGACCCTCATGGCGCCGACCAGTATAGGTCGTCTAGGCGGCGCCCGCCGCCAGCAGCGCTTCCGCCAGGCGCAGGTCGGCCGGCGTCGTCACCTTGAGGTTGCGCGGCGAGCCCATGACGACGCGCACCGGCTCGCCCAGCAGCTCGACGAGGGCGGCGTCGTCCGTCGCGTCTATCTCCGTCGCCTCGTGGGCGCGCAGGAGGAGCTCTGTCCGGAAGGCCTGCGGCGTCTGCGCCAGCCAGAGGCCCGCTCGCGAGACCGTGCTGCGCACCAGCCCCGCGTCGTCAGTGCGCTTCACGGTGTCGCTCACCGGCACGGCGCAGAGCGCGGCGCCCGTCTCGCGCGCGCCCGCCAGCGCCGCGTCGATCAGCGCCTTCGTCACCAGCGGCCGCGCCCCGTCGTGCACGACCACGTAGTCGCAGTCAGCGAGCGCATCGAGGCCGGCGCGCACGGAGTCGCGCCGCCGCTCGCCGCCGCGCACGACGCGCGCCTTCGGCGCCAGCTTGCCGATGAGGGCCCTAATCGCCGCCTCGTTCGCCTCGGACGCGACGACGACGAGGGCGTCGATGCCAGTGTGCGCCGTGAAGGCCTCGATGGCGTGCGCGATGAGGGGCCGCCCGCCCAGCGGCGCCAGCAGCTTGTCGGCGCCGCCCATGCGCTCGCTGCGCCCCGCCGCGAGGACGATGGCGCCAACCCCGACGCTACTCATGCACCGCCTCCGTCTGTCTTTTCGAGGGGCGCAGGCCCGAAGCAACCTTTGGCGCCGCTCGATGAGTCAAAGATCGCTTCGCTCGCAATGACAGGCATTGCTCACAGTACCTCGCTCGCAAGGCCGATGGAGAACGAGCCGCCGTAGGCGAGGAAGAGGTCCTTGACGATCTTGCCGCCGAGCGTCGCGATGAAGAAGCGCGCCGCCGGCATGCGCGAGGCCCCCGCCGCGGCGCCGGCGACGTCGAAAAAGGGGTTGGGGAAGGTCGAGAGGAGGAAGATCGTCGCGAAGCCGTTGCGCGCCATCCAGCCCTCGAAGCGGGCGTAGAGGCGCTGGCGGCGCACCAGGTCGGTGCCGGCGAAGCCGAGGCCGTAGCCGGAGAACTCGCCGATGGCGTCGCCGAGGCCGGCGACGAGGCCGACGAGCAGCGGCGCCGGCAGCCCGAGCACCGGGTCGAGGACGACGGCGCCGCCGAAGATCGCCACCGTGCTCGGCGTGGGCAGGATGATCGTCGCCGAGCCGGCCATGGCGATGAAGAAGATGCCGACGTAGCCCCAGTCCTTGAGGCGGTCGAGGTCGACGTCGAAGACTAAGTAGGCCAGCAGATAGGCGGCGAAGAGGGCGGCCAGCGCGCCGACGATGGCGTACTCGACGCGGAGCCAGCCGGTGCGGGCGGATGCGGCGCGCAGCGCCTCGACGTCCTCCTCTACGGCCTCGATGGTCCCGGCGATGCGGTCGGTGCTCTCCGTCATCTCTCCCGCCTGTCGCAACCATGATAAATGGCGGCGCGACCGGGGAGCAGGGCTAGGACGAACGAGTGCTCTTGACAGCTCAACGATGAAAGAATAGGCTTGGCTCAGCTCGTTAGTGCTCAGGAGTCCTCGGGTGGGCGAAGACGAGGCCAAGCTGGATTATCGTGACCCGGAGTGGGTGGCTGAGCAGCTTGGTATCGACAAGAACACGGTCTACAAGTACCTGCAGGAGGGCAGCCTGCCCGGCCTGCAGCTCGGGCGCAAGTGGCTCGTCTCGGAGCGGCGGCTGGCCGAGTTCCTTGAGCGGGCGGAGCGGGAGCAGACGGAGCGTCGGCGCCAGGCGGCCGGCGGCGCGCCGCGGCCCTTCGCGGTGCCCCAGCGCCCGACGATGCTCCACGAGCCGCGAGGCGATAAGCTAGAGGAGTAGACGGCCGGTTTGAGGGGGAGGAGACCATGAACGACGACACCTGGCTGAGCGGCATCGACTTCCGCTGGCAGAGCCCGGAGGCGCTGCTGCCGGCGTCGCTTCGCAACGTGATACCGGCCGTCGTCGAGACGACGCCGCGCGGTGAGCGCGTCTACGACATCTACTCCATGCTCCTGAAGGAGCGGATCATCTTCCTCGGCACGCCGATCATGGACCAGGTGGCGAACAGCATCATCGCCCAGCTCCTGCACCT
>DATBWN010000028.1:0-5663 GCA_036514755.1 Dehalococcoidia bacterium
CCGTTGCCGCGACAGACGTGCAGGGCGCGCGTCACGCCCGCAATCCCCTCGAACACCGAGTTGTCAATCTCGGCGTCGGCGATCAGCTCTGCCTTCAGGTCGTGTCCCTCCGCCGCCATGACGGCCATGACCTCGGCGTCCGTGTAGCTCTGGCCGTAGTTCGGCGCGTCCATCTGGACGTAGTCGCAGCCCAGCGCCATGGCGCGCTCGATGACGTGCTCGCGGATGTAGTCGCGCACGGCGACGAGGAAGTCGTCGACCGTCGGGTAGACATCGCGGGAGAACTCCTCGTTCCAGAAGACGCGATGGTAGCTGGGCGCCGGGAAGGTGTACTTCGTGCGCCTGCTCGCGTGCGCCTTCAGGAAGCCGTACTCGTCCGCGACGATGTCGCGCTGGACGCTGAGCGGCTCGCAGATCACCGGCCAGGCGCGGAGCTGGAAGGGAGACCTCTCGCCGCGGCTGTTGCGCCAGAACGACATCCAGGTCGGCGCCGCGATCGTCTTGCCGACGAAGCCGCCCAGAGGCGCCTTGTAGCCGGCGGTGACGCCTATCGACGCGATCCAGTTCGTACGCCGCGCCTCCCCGTCGGAGATGACGTCGAGGCCGACGGCCTCCTGCAGGGCGATCGCCTCGAGCACAGCCCGGTCCTCGACGGCGCGCACCGCCGCGTCCGTCGACTTGCCCTCGGTCAGGGCCTGGCGGGCCTCTTGCAGGTAAGGGGGCCGCAGCAGGCTCCCCACGGTGTCGGCGCGCGCTGTCGACGGCATGTCGTTCCTCCCAAGCTGTGGGCTCACGCGGGGCGCCGTCATATTAGCCCACTTGTCACCTCGCTTCGCAAGCTGCTACGTTGCCGGGGCTAGCCGTGCTCTACGGACTGACAATCTTCGCGACCGATTACACGCTGCAGCCGGCCGATGTCGCCCGCGCGGCGGAGGAGCGCGGCTTCGAGTCGCTCTGGCTACCGGAGCACACGCACATCCCGGCCGGCGGCCGCACGCCCTGGCCCGGCGGGCCGGTCATGCCCAAGGAGTACTCGCACACCTACGACCCGTTCGTCGCCCTCACGGCGGCTGCCACCGCGACGCGTACGCTGAAGGTCGGCACGTCCATCTGCCTCATCATCCAGCGCGACCCGATCATCACGGCGAAGGAGGTCGCCAGCCTCGACAACGTCTCCGGCGGCCGCTTCCTCTTCGGCATCGGCGCCGGCTGGAACGTCGAGGAGGTGGAGGACCACGGCACGAAGTTCAGCCGGCGCTTCGCTGTCCTGCGCGAGCGCGTCCTCGCCATGCGCGCCCTCTGGACGCAGGAAGAGGCCGAGTTCCACGGCCGCTACGTCGACTTCGACAAGGCCTGGCTCTACCCGAAGCCGCTGCAGAAGCCCCACCCGCCCATCCTCATGGGCGGCGACAGCGCCACGACATTCGACCGCGTAATCGAGTTCTGCGACGGCTGGATACCGATCTCGCGCGGCGGCCAGCCGCCGCCCGCCATCCGCGAGAAGGTGCTCGAGCTGCGGCGCCGCGCCGAGGCCGCGGGCCGCGACCCGGACGCCATCTCCGTCTCCGTCTACACCTGTCCGCCTTCCCGCGAGGTCGTCGACGAGCTGGCGCGCGCCGGCGTCGAGCGCGTCATCTTCCTCCTGCCCAGCGCCGAGCCGGCCGAGGTCCTCAAGGCGATGGACGAGCGCGCCCGTCTGATCCGTTAGGCCCTGTCGAACGGTCAGGTTTGACAGTCAGTGTGAGCTAACGAATGATCGTTGCGCCACTCACCGAGAGGGGCAAGGTGTGACGACATCGTCATTGCGAGCGGAGCGAAGCAATCTTTGACCGAGCGCCAAGGATTGCCACGGCTCGCCGGCCGGCGAGCCTCGCAATGACAGGACCAGACAACGAGAAGGGGAGTGAGATGGCCGAGTACGTCAAGGTCGGCAAGCTGGGCGACTTCCCCGCCGGCGCGATCCGGCCGGTCACGCTGGGCGAGGAGCCGGTCGCCGTCGCCAACGTCCTGGGCCGGCTCTACTGCTTCAGCAACTACTGCACCCACGTCGGTCTAGAGCTCAGCTCGGGCTACCTCAGCGAGGGCAGCGTCACCTGCCTGTACCACGGCTCCGAGTTTGATCTCGGGACGGGCGAGGCGGTCGGCGGGCCGGCCCAGGCGCCGGTGACGCTCTACTCCGTCCGCGTCGAAGGGGACGACGTTCTCGTCGCCAGGGATTAGGCCGAGTCGCCGATACGGAGCCTCGCGCCCGCCTGCGCGCGAAAATATAGGTGTCTAGCCCAGTCTAGTCTCCCCTCTCCTTGCCGATAACACCTGTGAGGCCGGCCAACGCCGGGCGTTGGCGCGCCTTGTCCAGGGAGGAAGAACTATGGAGAGTGGAATTCTGAGCCGACCCCGCTGGCTTACGCTCGGCGTTGCCGTCGTCGGCCTGCTGTTGGCGCTCGCCTGCGGCGGCGACAAGGAGTCGCCCGCGCCCGGTGGCGCGCTTGCGCCGCCGGACCAGCAGCAGCTGCGCCTGCGCATCGCCGGCGAGCCGAAGACCATCGACCCCCACCTGGCCAACTTCGTCGGCGAGACCAGCCTGATGAAGCCGCTGTTCGCCGGCCTCTTCACCTACGACGCGGACCTCCGCGTCGTCCCGAACCTCGCCGAAGAGCTGCCGGCCATCGACAACGGCGGCGTCTCCAAGGACGGCCTCACCTACACGGTGAAGATCGACAAGGACGCAAAGTGGAGCGACGGCAAAGCCGTCACCGCCCAGGACTTCGTCTACAGCATGAAGCGCGCCCTGGACCCGAAGCTGGCCTCCACCTATGTCTCCTTCTTCTACGAGGTCGTGGGCGCCCGCGAGTACAACACCGCCCTCGGCACCGAGGACGAACCCAAGACACCCTCGGACGCCGATCTCGCCGCGCTGCGCGACAAGGTGGGCGTCAGCGCCAAGGACGAGCGCACGGTCGTCTACCAGCTGCGCCAGGCCGACCCCAGCTTCCTCAGCAAGCTGGCGCTGTGGACGGCCTTCCCCGTCCGGCAGGACGTCGTCGAGAAGCACGGCGCCAAGTGGACTGAGGCCGGCAACCTCGTCGGCAACGGCCCCTTCGTCCTCAAGGAGTGGACGCACAACCAGCGAGTCGTCATGGAGCCCAACGCCAACTGGCAGGGCGAGAAGCCGAAGCTGACGCGCATTGTCGTCAACTTCATCGCCGACGACGCCGCGGCTTACGCCGCCTACCTCGCCGGCGAGCTCGACGCAGTCGTCGTGCCGCCGCCTGTCCTCGCCGAGGTCACGGCGCCCGGCTCCTCGCTCAACGCCCAGCTGGTGCGCGTGCCGGAGCTGGTGACCTACGCGGTATTCATGAACAACGCCGTCGCCCCCTTCGACAATGTCAAGGTGCGCCAGGCCTTCGCCATGGCTATCGACCGCAAGGCGATGGTCGACGGCCTGCTGCAGGGCGCCGGCCGGCCGGCGGCGAGCTGGATCCCGCCCGGCATGCCCGGCTACAACGCTGCCCTGGGCTACGAGTTCAATCCGACGAAGGCGAAGCAGCTGCTGGCCGAGGCCGGCTTCCCGGAGGGTAAGGGCCTGCCGAAGATCAGCTTCCTCGCCGTGGCAGCGCCGCCGGTGCAGCTGCGCATGCAGTTCGTCGAGGACCAGATCAAGCGCAACCTCGGCATCGAGGTGACGACGGAGTACGTCGACCCGCCGGTCTTCGGGCAGAACTTCACTACCAAGAAGTACCAGGCGGCGATCGCCAACTGGAGCGCTGACTGGGCCTACCCGGACAACTGGCTGCCCGAGCTGTTCGCCAGCTGGGGCGGCAACAACCTCGTCGCCTACAAGAGCCCCCAGTTCGACGACCTGATGAAGAAGGCCGCGGCGGAGACGGACGAAAGGAAGCGTCTCGCCCTTTACGACCAGGCCCAGAAGCTCATGCTGGACGACGCGGCCATCTCGCCGCTGTACAACCGCGAGAGCTACCTGCTGGTCAAGCCGCGCGTGCGCGACCTCGTCGCCACGGCGCTGGACGGCGAGATCAAGGGCGACTACAGCTTCGCCAAGACGTACATCGCCGCGGAATAGCGCTGAGCAGGAGTGAGGGAGTCCTCCTCGCCAAGGACTCCCTCACCCCGTCATCCCGATGGCCGCCTACGCCCTCCGACGCCTGCTCTGGCTCATCCCTGCCCTCCTGTTCATCTCCCTGGTCACGTTTGCGCTGATGCACGCCGTCGAAGGCGGGCCCTGGGATAGCGAGCGCCGCCTTCCGGATAGCGTCGTCGAGAACCTGAACCGCAAGTACGGCCTCGACAAGCCGGTCTGGCGCCAGTACCTCGACTTCGTCGCGAACGCGCTGCAGGGCGACCTGGGCATCTCCTACCAGCGCCAGGACAAGCCGGTGACCGGGATCATCCTCGACGGCTTTCGCGTCACGGCGGTGCTCGGCCTGCTCGCCCTGGCCGCGGCGACGGCTGGCGGCATCGGGCTGGGCGTCTTCGCCGCGCTGCACCGCAACCGCCTGCCGGATTACGCCGGCGTTCTCCTCGCGTCTTTGGGCTCGGCAGTGCCTGCCTTCGTGCTGGGCGTCTGCCTGGTCTACATCTTCGGCGTCAAGCTGCACCTGCTGGCGACCTTCGGCTGGGACACGAGCGACGGGCTGGTCCCGGGCTGGCTGCCACCCTGGAAGCAGCTGGCGCTGCCGGTGGTGACGCTGGCGGCGCTGCCCGGCGCCTACCTCGCTCGCGTGACGCGCGCCAGCCTGCTGGAGGTACTGGGCCAGGACTACATCCGCACGGCGCGCGCCAAGGGCCTCCCCGGCGCGGCCATTCTCTGGCGCCACAGCCTGCGCAACGCCGCCATCCCCGTCCTCACCGTCGTCGGGCCGATGACGGCGGCGCTGGTCACCGGCTCCTTCGTCATCGAGCAGCTGTTCTCCGTGCCGGGCACCGGCCGGCTCTTCGTCCAGAGCGTCAACGCCCGCGACTACGGCCTGATCATGGGCACGACGCTCTTCTACGCGACCGTCATCGTCATCGCTAACCTCGCCGTCGACCTCGCCTACGCCTTCGTCGACCCGCGGATCCGCTACCGATGAGCGCCGGCCTGGTGGCCTCGCCGCCGTTCCGCGCCGCTAGCTCCTTCGAGCCGGCTCGAGGCCAGGGCTTCTGGGCGCTGGCCTGGCGAAGGCTGCTGCGCAACCGCGTCGCCGCGGCCGGTCTGGGCGTAATCGGCCTCTTCGCGCTCGTCGCGCTGCTGGCGCCGCTGGTCGCGCCGCACGACCCGCGCTTCCAGGACCTCGCGCACACCTTCGCGCCGCTGAGCCTCGATCACCCGATGGGCACGGACAACCTGGGCCGCGACTGGCTGAGCCGCCTGGTCTACGGCGCCCGCCTCTCGCTGACCGTGGGCATCTTCGCCCAGGCCATCGTCCTCGCCATCGGCCTGCCGCTGGGGCTGGCGGCGGGCTACTGGGGCCGCGCCGCGGATAGCGCCATCATGCGCTTCACCGACCTGGTCTACGCCTTCCCGGACCTCCTGCTGATCATCCTGCTGCGCAGCGTCCTGGGCGGCAGCGTCTTCACGCTCTTCCTCGTCATCGGCCTCGTCAGCTGGGTCGACATAGCGCGTCTCGTGCGCGGCCAGGTGCTGTCGCTGCGCGAGCGGGAGT
>DATBWN010000029.1:0-11220 GCA_036514755.1 Dehalococcoidia bacterium
CCGCCGGCAGCGAGGCCGAAGCCTTGGTGTCAGCCGTCACAAATCCACGCGCATGCTAGCACCGGCCCCCCGCAGGGTCAACGCGGGGGTCAGGGGCCAGCTCGTTAGACTTCGCGCCAGCGCATGCCGGCGACGCCGATCACCATGCCAACGGCAGTGATCGCGGCCAGGATCGCCATCTCGCCGTAGAAGCCGCCGTCGCCGGAGAGGATCCTATCCAGCGCGTTCGCGGCGTGGGTGTAAGGCGAGATGAGGGTGATCAGCGTAGCGGGGCCTTCCCGGAGTCGGCGGCAAGCACGCGGCTCTGGAGCAAGACCGACTCTGGGTCGAGCCAGGCGCCCAGCTGGACGACGAGCCCGGCCACGCGCCGGCGCAGCGTTGAGGGCTCTGCACCGCCTTCGGCTCCGACCCTGCGGATCAGCTCCTGCTCTCGCAGCATCCTGCCGAAGGCCTCCGAGGCCTCTCGCGCCCGCATCTCTTCGTAGTACCAGTTATTCATCTTCTTTCTCCCTTGCTGAATGGCTATAGCGTGGCTATGTGGATGGGACCTAGCACGGTGCGAAGGCGTACATTGCGCGTGGCGCCCCCGCTCCCGGCTCCGTCTTGCCGGACGGGGAGGTCAGACCAGACGGGCCCGAAGCGGGACTCGGCGTCGAGCCGGAAGCGGCTGTCGCGCGGCACGGCGAGGCGGACGGGGCCGTTGACAGTCTCGATCTCAAGGTCGCCGCCGACCTCGCCGCGGTAGTGAACGAGGCCGTTGGTCGTCTTCAGCTTCGCGCCGCCGCCGACCTCGCTCACGTTCAGGTGGGCATTCGTCGCCTCGATGGTCACGCCGCCGGCGCAGCGGTCGACGGAGACGCCGCCGTTCGTGGTTCGCACGTCCACGGAGGCGCCGGCGTCGGTCACCTCAACGCGGCCGTTACGGGTCTGGACGTGCAGTGGAGCGGCCACCTGGGCCACGCGGACGGCGCCGTTGCGGTTCTCGATGTCGACGGCGCCAGCGACGCCGCGCACGTCGACGCGGCCGTTGCGAGACTCCACGGAGAGAGCCGTGTCTTTCGGGGCGGTAATCTCGTAGTCCACGCGCGCCGAGCCGCCAAAGAAGAAGAAGGGCGGCGGCGGTTGCTCAAGGTCCGGGACGGGGATCTGGAGCGTTTCCCCCTTGTGGACGATTCCCCGCTCGATGCGCTCGGCCTCTCGGTCGGCCTCGCTCTGCGAGTCGGCGTAGAGGTGGGCTGTAGCCCGCAGCGTCACTTCCGTGACGTCCTCGCCCCGGACGCTTATCTGCCCGTTGCGGTTTTCGACGCGCAGGCGGCATTTGGGACCAGTGGAGAAGGTGCGCACGAAGGAGCGTCTGTACCTGTCCATCTCAGTCGCCGGCGGTCTACCAGTCCTCCCAACGCCAGCGCCAGCGGTCGTCCCGCCAGCGGCGGTCGCGCCAGCGCCTGTTCCAGGGGCCGCCCCAGAAGAACATCGGGAAGGGGCGGCCGCCCCAGCCGAGGATGGAGAGGCCGGTGAGCACCACGAGGGCGATGAACCACCCCTCCGTCGGCTCGACGGCGTCGACAAGGAAGAGAACGCTAATGACGAAAGCGGCGACCCTTACGGCGAACATCTAGTCTCCCTTCGTTCTCACGTGCTTCGGGGTCAGTCGTCGCCGACGAAGCCGCGCAGGCTGCCGCCGGGACGCCAACCCCGCCTGCCGTGGCGCCGCTGGTCGTCCTCCCGCCGGGCCTCGTCGCGGACGAAGCGAGAGACGGAGCGGCCCAGCTCGCGGATGTACCAGGCGTTGGCGGAGCGACCGCCCAGGCTCGCCGCCTGGTCGATGAGCTCCTTCAGCTCCTTCGGCAGGCGAATGGTCACCTTCTCGACGTCGCCCTCGACGGTGAAGACCGGCTCCTGCTCATTGGCGGCTCCCGCCTCGGCGGCCTCGACGACGATGCTCGGGGCGCCGGCCTCGTACTGCAGGCGCACGCGGACGCCGCCGTTGGCGGCGTTGACCGCCTGCAGTACGCCGGCGATAAGATCGAGGATGGCGCGCTCCAGATGGATACGCGCCGTCTGAAGATAGCGCTCGATCTCAGCGCGGCGCTCCGGGCTATCGATGAGGGCGAGGGGACGGTCGAGCGCCTCGAGGACGGCGCTGAGGTCTAGCGGGTGCTCTTGCTGGCCTTGTGACTGCGTCATGCCAGCATTCTGATGGCACAAAGGCGGCTTGTCAAGCCCCAAAACCGGGAAATCTTGACCTTTTTCGCCAAGGCCAGACTGGAATGGAAACGATAGCGCCGGGCGCACCCCTTGTCGAGCCGTCCGGCGTATCGTATCTTGACGCCGCTTCACGAGGGGCACGTCCCACTTAGACCCCAGCCAAGGCTCGCAGCTTCAAAGGGAGGAAGAAAGATGAGCCAGGTTCGCGTTCTCGTCGGCACGAAGAAGGGCGGGTTTATCTACACGTCGGACGAACGGCGCCAGAAGTGGGAGATTTCGGACCCGATCCTGCCCGGCTGGTCGTTCTACCACATGGCGGCGGACCCGCGCAGCGACCCGCCGCGCTTCTACGCCGCGGCGAACCACTGGGCCTGGGGCCGCTCCGTCGCCAAGAGCGCCGACCTCGGCAAGACGTGGGACTTCCGCAGCGAGGGGCTCGCCTTCCCGCCCGATATGAAGAGCCCAGCCACGCCACCCCCCGGCGTCCCCGGCGAGTGGCAGAACACGCCGCCGGGCGTCATCGGCAACATCTGGAGCGTCGCGCCGGGGCACGAGAGCGCGCCCGGCGTCGTCTTCGCCGGAACGCAGCCCGCCGGCCTCTTCCGCAGCGAGGACTGGGGCCATTCCTGGCGGCCTGTCGAGGCGATCAACCGCCACCCCTACCGCAAGTACTGGTCGGGCACCGGCGGCGGCGACTCGTGCATTCACTCCATCCAAGCCGACCCACGAGACCCTAGACGCATCTACCTCTGCGTCGGCGCCGGCGGTTCATACGTGTCGAAGGACAACGGCGAGAGCTGGGATCTCTTCTCGCACAACGCGGTACCGACCGATCCCCAGGCGCTGAAGCTAATCCAGCAGTTCATCGTCGAGGGCATGCCGGCGGGCATTGACCGGGGTCCGTGGGACAAGGACCCGGCCGGCCTCAACGAGTTCCACAGGATGCGCCAGGATCCCAAGAACCCTAACCGCCTCTGGGGGCAGGCGCACTTTGGCGTCTTCCGCTCCGACGACGGCGGCGCCACCTGGGAGGACGTGACCGAGGGCTTGCCGTCGTTCCACGGTTTCCCCATCGCCGTCACGCGCCGCCAGCCGGACGCGGTCTTCGTGGTGCCCCTGGATTACGGCCAGGACAACTTCCGCGTCTCGCTCAAACAGCTCACCGTCTACCGGACGCAGGACAGCGGCAAGAGCTGGCAGGCGCTGACGAACGGCTTGCCCGGCCCGAACGACTACCAGAGCGTCTACCGCGAGGGGCTGGACACCGACGGCCTGAACCCAGAGGGCGTCTACGTCGGCACCAGCAACGGCCAGGTCTACGCCAGCGCGGACGGCGGCGACCACTGGCAGCGCCTGCCGGGCACGCTGCCGCCGGTGCTCTCCGTCACGGCCTTCGTCAGCGAGGCCTAGCGACCTCTCCGCCTGCCTGGCACAGCCCCGTCGCCGGGGCCTAGCGGACGATGGGCTCCTCACTCACGGGCGTGATGGTAGCGGTGCAGCGCGTCCAGCCCGGGTCGAGGAGCCGGTGAACGGCGGTCAAACTATCGGCCTCCACAACGTAGTAGATGACGTGCTCGGAGTAGGCACCGTAGACGGCCCTGAGCGTCGCGCCCTCGGCGTTGGGGGTGTAGAGGGTCCTGGAGCCGCCGACGTCCTTGGGACAGAGATCAGGCGTGTGCTCCTGGGTGATTAAGAAGAGCATGTCGTCTCCTCCCGTGACTAGGCGGGCACGCAGCTACCAGCCGCCGGCGGCGCAGCTACACTCGCCTCGGTGTTCTGGGCCTCTGGTCGATTCAGGCCGCGTGGGTCTTGCCTCACGCTGTCTTCAGGAGCTCCTGGATCTGCTCCGGGCTGGCCTTCTCAACGAAACCCTTGCACGTGTCGTTGCATACGACGAGCTCCATGTCCTGCACCTTCGCCTTTGGCGCCGTCTCAACGTCGACGAGCGTCCGACAGCAAACCGTCCTCGCCTTCACCTCGGCCTCCTCCTCCTTAGCGAATCAGGGCCATCTCTCCATGAGGGCCGCAGTGTGTCGCTGAGATGGCCAATTGTCTAGAGCCGAAAGGCCCTCGTCTTGGCGGCATTCCGCCTCTTCGCCTCTGTCTGGGTTAGGTGAAGAGGCACGATTACGGGCGGCATTGAACTCAGCCTCCCTTAAGCCGCTCCCACTCCCGGCGCAGGCGCCGCACCTCGTCTTCCGGCGGCGGCGCGCCGCCGTAGCGCACCTCGTCGAAGACGGACGTGATGCGGGCCGGCGTCTCCGCCGCGAAGGTCTCGCTCAGGCGCGGCGCCAGCTCCAGCGGCGTCTCCGGCGGCTGGCGCTCGACGCCGCGCTGCGCCCCCTCGGCCAGCATCTCGAAGTAGAGGCGGCGCGCCGCGTCGAGCTGATCGCGGCTCGCCCGCGCATGCGGCCGCAGCCGGCCGAGCACGGAGCCCAGGAGGTCGCCCAGGTCGGCGCCTAGTCGACCCTCCTGATAGGTCGACTCCTTCACCTCGCCGGGCCGCGCCCGCCGCAGGAAGCGGTCGAAGAGCAGCGCCGTGCCGACGAGCGCCAGCGCCGCCAGGCCGCCCAAGACGATGATGCGCAGCAGCAGGTCCAGCCACGGGTCAAGCGCGCCGGGGCGGCGGCCGGCGGCTTCCTCTGGCGGAGGCACGGCCACATCCTGCCCCTGATTGGGGTTGCGCTCGCCGCCGAAGATGTTCTCGAAGAACCACCTCCAGCCTTCAACCAGGAACTCCGCGCCCTTCACGAATGGCCAGAGCACGACGTAGAGCGTCTTGCCAAACACCCAGCCGATCTCGTAGCTGATGGAGTGCACGGCGTCCGTCAGCGGCCCGAAGTCGACGATGGCAAAGAGCGCCGCCAGACCGCCGATCAGGACAACGGCGCCCGCCACGGCGCCGAACCAGGTCGGCGCGAAGGAGCGGCCGAAGCGGTCCTCCGCCCGCGCCGCGTGCGCCAGGCCGATGGCCAGCAGGCCGATTGCGACGTAGGGCATCGCCACCTGGCGCACCGGCGGCGGCGCGTGCACGGCACCTTCCAGTACCTGAACGAAGCCGATGATCAGCACGCCGACGGCGAAGCTGCCCACCACGCTGTCGAAGGCGATGGACTGCTGGCTCCGCAGCACGCCGCGCAGCCAGAGGAGCCAGAGCAAGGGCAGGCCGAACACCGCCGCCTGGTTCTCTCGCACAGTCGCCGTGACGTGATAGAAGAGCTGGTCAGCCCAGCCGAAGTCCCAGAAGCGCCAGTCGCCGTAGAAATCGACGCGGACGATGGCGTAGAAGGCGAGGAAGGAGATCAGGGCGCCCCAGACGCGGATCAGGCCCAGCTCCAGGTTGCTCTGCTGCAGGCCGCGCGAGATGAGGAAGGAGCCGAAGACGATGGCGGCGACGCCCAGCGGCGTCGGCTTGCCGCCGCCGGAGAGCAGGGCGACCCAGAAGGCGACGAGAGCGTAGGCCCAGAGCGTCTCCATGAGCAGGAGCGCGCCGCGCGTCACCGGGCCGCGCCAGCGGATGTTCGGCGCGGCGTCGCGGCCGAAGGCGGCCTGCCAGGAGACGATCACTCGCGCGCTCCATTCCCGGCCGCGACCGGTCGCTCTGGCGGCCGCAGCGTCTTGCTCAAGTCGTGGACGCGGATGCGCCCCAGGTCTTCGTCGAACTCCTCGCCGGCCAGCGAGAGCACCGTCACGGTGTTGCCGGCCTCCGAGATTCGCCGCAGCGAGGCGGCCAGCGGCGGGTCCATGCGCGCCGTCACGCAGACCAGAGTCGCGCCGAAGGGAAACCGCTGCGCCTCCTGGTCGATGACCTGCTCGACGCGCGCCATGGTGAGCGGCCCGATGACCGCCAGCGCCTCCAGGACGCGCATCAGCTGGTCGGAGTGGCGGCCGACGGGCACGCGCATCGGCCGGTCGGAGTCCATGTAAGCGCCGTTGGCGACGAGGCCGATGGCGTAGCCGGCCTCGAAGCCGTAGTGGGCGACGGAGGCGGCAACGGAGAGCAGCTCCTCCATCAGCTCGGGCACGTAGCCCAGCCAGGCGCCAGCCATCGTGTCGACGTTGAGAGCGATGAGCATGTGCAGCGTGCTGGAGGGCTCGTAGACCTTCGACTGCAGGTCGCCGCGACGCGCCGTCGCCTTCCAGTCGATGCGGCGCAGCGGGTCGCCGGGGCGGTAGTCGCGCTGGCCGGCGATGCGGCCCGGGTCCTCGAAGATGCGCTCGCGGCCCTTCAGCTCGCCGAAGGGGCGGACGGGCGGCAGGCCCAGCTCCGGCAGGCTGTAGAGCTTCGGGTAGATGATGATCGTGTTGTAGCCTTCGTCCAGGCGCACCACCGGGTAGAAGCCGAAGATGTCGCCGGAGAGGAGCTTCACCGGCCCGAAACGATAGTAGCCGCGGGCGGGCGCCGTGAACTCGATGGGCCAGTTCGTTCGCTCGTACCAGGCGAGGTGCGTGGAGCGAATGAGGCTGACGTAGCCAGGGACCGCCGCCTGGTGCTTCTCCTCCGGGAGAATGCCCTCGGGCACGGAGTCGCGCACCTCGATCCAGGGGATGGGCAGGAGCTTGTCGTTGGCCAGGCGCAGCGTCAGCGAGAGCTTGTCGCCGCTGAAGCCGCGGTTCTCCGGGATGATGCGCTCGTAGTGGACGCGGTCGAGGACGTGCTTCGCCCAGAGGTTGGCGAGGAAGCCGGCCGCAAAGAGGAAGGCAGCGAGGCCGATGAGGGCGCCGCTGGCGATGGCGATGCCGATGAGCCCCGCCCAGATTGAAACCGGCAGCCAATACCTGCTAATCCACATCGCGCTGTTGCCTTACTGACCGTGTCATTGCGAGGCCGCACGCCGAAGCAATCTTTGACGGGGCGCCAAAGGCTGCTTCGCTTCGCTCGCAGCGACAGACCCTCTCACCCCTCCACGGGCACGGGAACGCTGGCCAGCACCTCCTGCAGCACGCCCTCCGTATCGCGGCCGCGCAGCCGGCTCTGCGAGCTGAGGATGGCGCGGTGGGCGAGGACGCAGGGCGCCAGGAACTTGACGTCGTCCGGCAGGACGTAGTCGCGGCCGCGGATCGCCGCCAGGGCGCGGGCGCCGCGGAAGAGGTTTAGGCTGCCCCGCGGGCTGGCGCCCAGGTCGTAGGCGGCGTGACGCCGCGTCGCCTGCACCAGCTGGACGACGTAGCGGCGCACGGACGGCTCGCAGTAGACCTGCGGCACCAGGTGGCTGAGACGGATAAGCTCCTCGCCCGTCACGACGGGTTCCAGCTCCGCCAGCGGATTCGACGCCTCGAAGCGCAGGAGGATCGCCTCCTCCTCCACCTCCTGCGGGTAGCCGAGGCGGATTTTCATGAAGAAGCGGTCCAGCTGCGCTTCGGGCAGCGGGAACGTCCCCTCCAGCTCGATGGGGTTCTGCGTCGCCAGGACGAGGAAGGGCAGCGGCAGCGGCACCGTCACGCCCTCGACCGTCACCTGGCGCTCCTCCATCGCCTCAAGGAGGGCGCTCTGGGTGCGCGGCGTCGCCCGGTTGATCTCGTCGGCGAGGACGATGTTGGCGATGATCGGCCCCGGCCGGAACTCGAACTCGCCCGACTTCTGGTTGTAGAAGTTGATGCCCGTGATGTCGGAAGGCATGACGTCCGGCGTGAACTGGATGCGCTTGAAGCTGCAGCCGATGGAGCGGGCGATGGCCTTCGCCAGCGTCGTCTTGCCGATGCCGGGCACATCCTCGATGAGGATGTGGCCGTCCGAGAAGAGGGCGACGAGGACGAGGTCTAGGACCTCTTCCTTCCCGACGATGACGCGGCCGATGTTTTCCTTGACACGCTCTGCCACCTCGCGGATGGCCGCTGCGGCCGCCTTTGTCGCGGCGTCGCGGCCCCTGCTCTCCGTTGTCATGCTCCTCACCCGTCTAGGTTCCGCGCAGCCGTCTGTCGACCGTCGGACAGTCGATCCTAACATAGCAGAACGCGTCTCTCTGGCGGCAGGCAGGCGAGCGCCGCCGTCGTCGCGGGCGCCGTCTGTCATTGCGAGGAGCGCAGCGACGAAGCAATCTCGGTGCGCCCGCCACTGACCGAGATTGCTTCGCTTCGCTCGCAAAGACAGACGCGCCCTCGGTGATATGCTCAACCGGAGGCCCCGATGACTGAGACGCTGACGGCGCCGGAGAGCGCCTTCGAGACCGCCCAGGCGCAGCTGCGCAAGGTCGCTGACCTCCTGAGCCTCGACCCCGGCCTCACGGAGATCCTCGCCCACCCCAGGCGCGAGCTCACCGTCCACTTTCCCGTGCGCATGGACGACGGCCAGACGCGCGTCTTCACGGGCTACCGCGTGCAGCACAACGACGCCCGCGGGCCCGTCAAGGGCGGCCTGCGCTACAGCAAGCGCGTCAGCCTCGACGAGGTGCGCGCCCTGGCGATGTGGATGACCTGGAAGTGCGCCGTCGTCAACCTCCCCTACGGCGGCGCCAAGGGAGGCGTCGTCGTCGACCCGCGGTCGCTGTCAGAGGGCGAGCTGGAGCGCCTCACGCGCCGCTACGCCACCGAGATCAGCATCCTCCTCGGCCCGGATCGCGACATCCCGGCGCCGGACATGGGCACGGACGCCCGCATCATGGCCTGGATCATGGATACCTACAGCATGCACCACGGCCACTCCGTGCCCGGCGTCGTCACGGGCAAGCCGGCCGGCATCGGCGGCAGCCGCGGCCGCGTCGAGGCGACGGGCCGCGGCGCCCTCTACGTCACGCAGGAGGCCTGCCGCCAGCGCGGCCTCGACCTGCGGGGCGCCACGGTCGCCATCCAGGGCTTCGGCAACGTCGGCGGCGTCGCGGCGCGGCTGCTATCGCAGGCCGGCGCCAGGGTCGTCGCCGTGAGCGACTCACGCGGCGGCGTCTACAGCGACGCCGGCCTCGACGTCGAGTCTCTCCACGCCCACCGCGTCGCCGGCGGCCTCCTCGCCGAACACCCGCTGGCCCACGAGGACATCACGAACGCGGAACTGCTGGAGCTGCCGGTCGACATCCTCGTCCCGGCGGCCATCGAGGGGCAGGTAACGGAGAGCAACGCGCCGCGCATCCGCGCCGGGATGGTCGTCGAGGCCGCCAACGGGCCGACGACGGCCGCCGGAGACGCCGTCCTGGCGGAGCGAGACGTCTACGTGGTGCCGGACATCCTCGCCAACGCCGGCGGCGTCATCGTCTCCTACTTCGAGTGGGTGCAGGACCTGCAGTCGTTCTTCTGGGAGGAGAGCGAGGTCAACCAGCGCCTGCAGCGGATCATCAGCGCCGCCTTCGCCGAGGTCAGCGCCGTCGCGCAGCAGCGCGGCCTGCGCCTGCGCGAGGCGGCCTACGTCGTCGCCCTGCAGCGCGTCGTCGAGGCGATCCGGCTGCGGGGGATCTACCCCTAACCATCGTTGACAACCCTTCGTCTGTAAGGTACAACTGGGCTTCTTCGCTCCGAACCAGGAGTCGCCATGCCCTTCGCGAACAACGGCAGCGTCCGCATCCACTACGAAGTCGAAGGCGATGGGCCGCCCATCGTCCTGCTTCACGGCTACTTCGTCGACTACGAGACCCTGCGCGACCTCGGTTACGTGGACGCACTCAAGGATAGTTACCAAGTCGTCCTCATAGACCTGCGCGGTCACGGCATGAGTGATAAGCCCCACGATTCCGAGGACTACGCTTGGGAGCCGATGGTCGCTGACGTGCGCAGCGTCTTGGATGCTCTCCGCATTGTTAAAGCAGACATCTTTGGTTACTCCGGCGGCGCCGTGATCGCTCTTGCGCTCGCCGTGAGTTCGCCTGATCGTGTCCGTTCTCTCATGGTTGGCGGCGCGGGAGCCGCTCGACCCAATCCAGCGGCAGGTGCGATTGCCGACCTCCTGGGCCAGGGCATGGAAACCTTCATCCGCGCCGCCTTCGAGGCGAGTGGGCCTCTTCCCGCGGAGATGAGGGCGCGACTCCTCCAAAGTGACGTCGAGGCGCTGCGCGCTTGCGTCCTCGCTACAACTTATGTGCGCTCAGAAGATGCCCTGCGTCGCATGACGATGCCCTGCCTCGTCTTCGCCGGTGAAGACGACACCGCCTTCGCCGGCTTGCACGAGCTGGCTGCGCTAATACCCAACGCGAGCTTCGTATCGTATCCCGGTCTCGGCCATGTACAGGTCTATTGGCGCAGCGACCTCGTGCTGCCGCACGTTACGGCCTTCCTCGCGCGCGTCAGCAGTCAGGTCGTCTAGCGCGCTCCCACGCTCGTCGGCGCGCTGAAGCTGCGGATCACCGCCTGCGTCGCCGCGTCCGGCTTCTCGCCCATGGGCACGTGGCGCACCTTCTCCCAGATGCCGCGCACCTCCGCCATCACCGCTTCGTCCGAGCGCTCGATGTCGATCGGCACGCCGATGCCGAACCAGGACGGCAGCCCGGTGACCCAGAAGACCTCCGTCCGGTTGCCCTCCGGGTCGAAGAAGTAGCAGCCGATGGCGCTGCAGTGCGTCACCAGCGAGTCGATTTCGTAACCTTGCGCCTTGACGCGACGGTAGAAGTCGCGCAGGTCGTCGAGCGTCTCGACGCGCAGCGAGATCTGCTGGATGAGGTGCGGGTCCTCCAGCGACCGCCGGCCGGTCATGAGCGCGATCTCGTGGTCGGAGCGCGCCGGGTCGGAGCTGAAGAACGCCATCACGTCGCTGGACTTCGTGAGCGTCATGCCCATGAAGTCGCGATAGAACGCCGCCATGCGGTCGAGGTCCTGAACGTAGATGCCGATGTGTCCCAGCCCGGCGATGCGAGCAGACATGTGCTCCTCCTCTCGCAAGTGAGGCATCTCTCCGTTGCGGCCCAGTATAGATCGCAGGCGGGGAGAGCGCGGTCTGCCTAAGACCCTCTCCCTCAGGGAGAGGGCAGGGTGAGGGTCACCGTCTCGGTTCCCAGGAGAAGAAGCGCAGCGCGACGACGACGCCGGCGACGCCCCAGGCACCGAGCACCGCCAGGCTCTTGGCCTCAAAGCCGCTACCCGTCGCAAACGGGT
>DATBWN010000030.1:0-4811 GCA_036514755.1 Dehalococcoidia bacterium
GCCCTGACGGAGGCTCTTCCACCATGTCGACGCCGTACGCGTACTTCCACAAGCAGATCGTCCCTCTCTCCGAGGCGAAGATCGGCATCATGACGCACGCGTTCAACTACGGCACCGGCGTATTCGAGGGCATCCGCGGCAACTGGAACGCCGACGACAACACGATCTACCTCTTCAAGGTCGAGGAGCACCTCAAGCGCCTGCGCCAAAGCGCCCGCATCTGCCGCATCGAGATCAGCGAGACGGACGCCCAGCTCAGCGAGCTCATCAAGCAGGTCGTCGGCAAGTCCGAGATCCGCGAGGACCAGTACGTCCGCCCCCTCGCCTACAAGAGCTCCGAGGTCCTCGGCGTCCGCGTCCATGACCTGGAGGACGACCTGCTGATCTTTGTTGCGCCCTTCGGGCCCTACCTCGACATCGACGCCGGCGCCCGCGTCCAGACCTCCTCCTGGCGCCGCGTGGAGGACACCTCCATCCCGGCGCGCGCGAAGAACACCGGCATCTACATCAACTCCGCCCTGGCGAAGACCGAGGCCATCCTCAACGGCTTCGACGAGGCGATCATGCTCAACGCCGACGGCCACGTCTCCGAGGGCTCGGGCGAGAACGTCGTCATCGTCCGCGACGGCCGCCTCATCACGCCGCAGCGGTCGGACAACGTCCTCGAGGGCATAACCCTCGACACGGTCCTCTTCCTGGCGCGCAGCGAGCTCGGCCTCGACGTCGTCGAGCGCACCATCGACCGCTCGGAGCTGTACGTGGCGGACGAGTTCTTCCTCACGGGCACGGCCGCTCACGTCACCCCCGTGCTGGAGGTCGACCGCCGGCCGGTGGGCAACGGCGCGATCGGCGCGATAACGAAGCAGCTGCAGAAGCGCTACTTCGACATCATCTACGGCCGCGTCGACAAGTATGCTCACTGGTGCACGCCGGTGCCCCTGCGCCAGGCGGTGCGTCAGGCCTAGCGGCGCCGGCGTCGCGCGCAGCGACCGCGACAGTCTCACGAAGCGTAGCTGCCCCGACGCGTCGGGGTCCTGAAGAGAACGATTCTAAGAGGCGCAGCAGGGAATGGCTGAGAGGGGCTCAGGGACGACGCCGGCCTACACCGTCTTCCGCCCGGCCACGGCCCTCGGCGCGATGTACGGCGGCGCCATCGTCCTTGGCTGCGCCATCCTCGGCCTCGGCCTGCTCTACAGGGGCCTGACCATGGAGGTGGAGCTGGCGCAGGTAGGACCGCTCATCGCCGGCGCCTTCTTCCTCGCCCTCGGCGCCCTCTACGCCTACTGGACGTGGGGCTGCCGCTCGCTGCGCTACGTCGTCGACCGCAACTCGCTGTCGATACGCTGGGGCGGTCTGCGACAGGTCGTGCCGCTGGCCAACATCGAGCGCCTGATCCCGGCCGGCGAGGGCGAGAACCCCCAGATCGCCGGCGTCAACTGGATCGGCCACCACGTCGGCCGCGCCGACGACGCGGAGCTGGGCGAGGTCCTCTTCTACTCCACCCATCGCACGCTGAACGAGGTGCTCTACGTCCAGACGCCGACCGAGACGTATGCCGTCTCCCCGCCCGACCCCGTTCTCTTCGCCCAGGCGGTGCAGGCGAACCAGGCGCGCGGCCCCCTCTTCGACCAGCGACAGGCGGTGCACCGCTGGGGCATCGCCGCCCAGTCCTTCTGGCTCGACCCCCAGGCGAGGCTGCTGGCCGTCGCCCTCATCGGCGCCTTCGTCGTCGTCCTCGGCTACGTCCTGGAGATATACCCCGGCCTCGCCGACAGCGTGCCGCTGCGCTTCCCGTCGCTGGCCGGCATCGTCCGCGTCAGCGACAAGGGCGCGCTGCTCGACATCCCGCGCTCCGCCGCCGGCTTCCTGGCCTTGAACCTCGTCCTCGCCGTGTTGCTGCACAGCTGGGAGCGCATGGTCGCCTACGTCCTGCTCCTCGCCGGCATCGCCATCCAGGTCACCCTCCTCGTCGCCGCCGCCGTGGCGGTGGCGTGACGAGATGACGGCGGCGCTACCCATCCCTGCCGTCCTGGACGACGTAACGCCCGAGTGGTTGACGGCCGCGCTCCGGGCGTCGGGCGCGCTGCGTGAAGCGAAGGTTGCCAGCGTCAGCGCCGAGCTCATCGGCGCGGGCGAAGGCTTCCTCGGCCAGGTCGGCCGCCTGACGCCGACCTACGATCGATCCGAGGCAGCCGCGCCGGAATCGCTGGTCGTGAAGCTGGCGAGCAGCTCCGCCTCGACGCGTCGGCTGGCGCTCGAGCTGGGGCTCTACGAGCGGGAGGTGCGCTTCTACCAGGAGCTGAGGCCGCACGTAGCGCTGCCGGCGCCGTACTGCCACGCCGCCGCCTTCGAGGCCTCTACCGGCCGCTTCCTCCTGCTCCTCGAAGACCTGCGCGCGATGCGCCAGGAGGGTCACCTCGCCGGCGCGCGGGAGAGCCTTGAGCTGGCCGTCGACACGCTCGCCGCCCTGCACGCCCAGTGGTGGGAGTCGCCGCGGCTGAAGCTCTTCGACTGGCTGATGGTCTGGAGCGGCGTCCCGCCCGTCGAGGGCTTCGACGCGGCCTGGCGCGGCGTTGCCGTCGACTGCGCCGGCCGCCTGCCGGCAGCAGCGGCGGCGCTCTGCGAGCGCTTCGTGGACTGCCGTCGCAGCCTGGGCAGGCGGCTGATCAGGCCGCCCCTCACGCTGCTCCACGGCGACTACCGGCTGGAGAACATGTTCTTCGCCGCCGGCGCCCCTCGCCCTTTTGCCATCGTCGACTTTCAGCTCGTCGTGCAGGGCCGCGGCGGCCACGACCTGGCCTGGTTCCTCTGCACGAGCCTGGAGGTCGAGCGCCGGCGAGAGCTGGAGGCGGAGATCGTTCGTCGCTACCACGCAGGGCTCCTCCAAGGCGGCGTCAGGGACTTCGACCTCGACGCTTGCTGGTGGGATTATCGGGCGGGCGTCGTCGCCGCCCTCTGGCGGCTCGTCTACGCTTACACCAGCCTCAGGTCGAGCGACGAGCAGGGCAACTTCAGGCTCATGATCGAACGCGCCGCGGCAGCCGTTGACGACTTGGACGGTGCGGCGCTGCTCGCCGACCTGTGAGCCGAATCGACAACGGATTCTGGAACGGATAAGCGGATACGTCTAGATTCATCCGTTTATCCGCTCCCATCCGCTGACGAGTGGTGGGACAAGTCGTAGCGCCGCTCCTGCTACACTCCTTCGCGTGACGAAGTACGATGTCGCCGTCGTCGGCGCCGGGCCCGCCGGCAGCACCGCCGCCTACCACCTTGCGCGCGCCGGCGCCCGCGTCTTGCTCTTGGACCGGGCGAAGTTCCCCCGCGACAAGCCCTGCGGCGGCGGCGTCACAGCCCGCGCCTTCGCCCAGGCGCCCGTCGACCTCTCGCCGGTCGTCGAGCAGACTGTGAGCCGTTTGCGCTTCAGCTTCCGCCTCGGCGACTTCCTCGACTACGCCTATCCTCGGACGCTCGTCTATATGACGCAGCGCCACCGCCTCGACGCCTTCCTCGTCGAGCAGGCGGCCGCCGCCGGCGCCGCGTTCGAGGACGGGCGCCTGGTGCGCGAGCTAGAGCTGTCTGAAACCGGCGGCCGTCTCGCCGTCGACGGCGACTCCGTCGAAGCAACTATCGTCGTCGGCGCTGACGGGGCCAACGGCGTCGTCGCCCGCGCCGCCGGCCTGGCGCCCGTGCGCGAGCCGCCCGTCGCCCTCGAGGCGAACTTCGCCTACGCGAACGGCGAGGCGCCCGCCGCCTGGCGCGACCTGCTGGCGCTTGAGCTGGGGAGCATGGCCGGCGGCTATGGCTGGTCCTTCCCCAAGGCAGACCACTTCAACGTCGGCTGCGGCGGCTGGCGCTCCGAGGGCGGCCGCCTGCGCGACCACCTGTTGGCCTTGCGCTGCCACTACGGCCTCGAAGCGGCGCCGCTGGCGAACCTGCGCGGCCACCACCTGCCGACCCGCAGCGACGGCGAGGCCATCGTCCGCGGCCGGGCGCTGCTCGTCGGCGACGCCGCCGGCCTCGTCGACCCCATGTCGGGCGAGGGCATCTACGGCGCCTTCGTCAGCGGCCGCCTCGCCGCCGACGTCGCGCTGCGCTTCCTCGACGGCAACGCGCCCGACCTTTCGCCCTACGAGGCCGCCGTCGAGCGGGAGCTGATGGCCGACATCCGCGCCGCGACCCTTCTGCGCGACGCCTACCACTACACGCCGCGCCCCAGCTACCTCCTCCTGCGGCACAGCGAGCTGTTTCGCCGCGCCCTCTGCCAGCTCGTGACCGGCGAGAGGACGTATGCGGGCTTCCTGCGCGGGCTGGGGCCCCTGCGCCTCTTCCTGCGCTTCTGGGCGGCGAGAGGGAGAGCGGCCCGTGGCGCTGCGGGCTAGCCCTCGAGCCTACCGGCCCGCTAGCCCGCGCTGCCTGCGCCGCGCGCGTAGGACGGGCCGGGCCTGAACAAGCCTTCCTCGTCCACTTTCGCTGAGGAGCCCGCGCCGCTGAGGTCGACCGAGCGGTCGGTGCGCAGGCGAGGCATCGAGAGGCGCTTGTCGATGCGTGGCAGACGCGGCAGGCGAAGCCGGTTGCTCCGTCCGGCAGGTAGAGGTGGAGGGCGCGCAGGTCGGGCAGACGAGTCAGTAGCGCACGCCGCCGAAGGTCGGCCGACGGTGAAAGGAGTAGGGGCGCAGCTGGCTGCGCCCCTACGATCTGCCTAACCTCGAAGCGGCCTACAGTTCTGCGGCCTCGTCCGCCTCGTCGTCCAGGGCGGCGACGTCCTCGAGGTCGAGCAGCTCCGGCTCGGCGACGAAGGCGGAGACGCC
>DATBWN010000031.1:0-2115 GCA_036514755.1 Dehalococcoidia bacterium
GCCTGGACGATCAGCTCGAAGTCGAGGCTGGGCGAGAGGTCGCTGAAGGGGAAGTTGTCGGTCTTCGCCGCCCAGCCCTCCGGGTAGACGCTGCGCGTCGCGCCGACGACGGCGCTCCACTGGGCGTTGTTCCACACGACGTAGAGCACGGGCAGGTTCATCTTGCGCGAGACCCAGTGTCCCGCCTCCGGCACGCCGAACATGTAGGAGCCGTCGCCGACGCAGGCGACGACCGTCTTGTCGCGGGCGGCGAGCTTGGCGCCCAGCGCGGCGCCGACGCCCCAGCCGAGGACGCCGGCGGTCGAGACGCCGTAGAAGCTGCCCGGCTTCTCGAAGACGAACTGGGAGGTGTCGAGGCCGAGCTCGTTGAGGACGATGGTGTCGTCGTCGCGGAAGCGCTCGAGGCAGGAGGCGACCCAGGCCTTGTCCAGCGGCTTTTTGCCTCTGCCGGCCTCGGCGCGCCCCCGCGCGGCGGCGCGCACCTTCTCGTGCTCCGCCGCCCAGCGGCGGCCGCGCTCCTCGACGACGGCGGCGTCTAGCATCTCGGCCTTGAGGGCGTTCGAGAGCGCCTCCAGCGTGTAGCGGGGCGAGCCGGCGAGGTTGACGTCGACGCGGAAGCCGCGCACCGGGTAGCCGGTGAACAGCGGGTCCTCGCCGAGGCCGATGATCGTCGCGTCTGGGCGCGGCTCGCGGCCCATCGCAGGCATCCACGGCACGTCGTTCTCCAGCACGACGATGACGTCCGCCTCTTCGAGCACGGCGCCGGGGTTGGCGCCGGCGTGCAGGCGGTGGCTGACGGGGAAGTTCATGTAGGTCGGGCCGGCGTCGAAGACCGGCAGGTTGATCAGCTCCGCCAGGCGGACGAGGGGCGCGACGGCCTCGGGGTCGCGGCCGACGGCCTTGGCGATGGCGATGGGGTTCTTCGCTCGCGCCAGGACGCGCGCCGCCTCGCGGATGGCGTCCGGCGAGGCCATGCTCAGGTTCGGCCGCATGCGCGGCTGCTCCGAGTAGGAGAACGACTCGCGCTCCTCGGCCAGCACTTCGCGCGGGAGGGTGAGGTAGACGGGGCCTTGGGGCTCGCTCTGCGTGATCGCCAGGGCGCGGTCGACGACGCCTTCGAGGTCGGCGCCGTGACGCAGCTCGTAGTCCCACTTGACCCACTCGCGCACCATGCTGCCCTGGTCCACGGACTCCTGCGCCCAGTGGATGCCGCCGTTGCGCGAGCCCTTCATGCCCGCCTCGGTTATCGGCGTGCGGCCGGCGGAGAAGAGCATGGGCACATTGTTGCTGCGGGCGTTGATCAGGCCGCCGGTGGCGTTCGCCGTGCCGGGGATGGTGTGCACCATGACAACCTGGGGCTTGCGCGTGACCATGGCGTAGCCGGCGGCCATGGCCATGGCCGTAATCTCGTGCGGGACGGTGACCGGCTTCGGCAGCGGCAGCTCCATGGCGAGGCGCTTGGCGTAGACGTCGACGATGGGGCCGAAGTCGGTGCCGGCGTTGCCGAAGAAGTAGTCGACGCCGCGGGCGGCGAGGAGCTCGACGTAGGCCTCAGCCGTCGACTCGACGGGAACGGTCTTCATTGCCTAACCTCCGGACTAAGTCACCTGGTCACAGAGCAAAACCATTTTACGTCTCGACGAGTGCTCGGACGAACTCGCGGACCGCCGGCAGGGCGGTTAGACTATACCAGAGGAAGAAAGGCATGAAGACGGCGAAGCAAGGAGAGGTGACAACGAAGCCTGCAGGATGAATCCTGCAGCTACCGCCTAGACGTGGCGCAGCGGCCGTTCGGACTGAGTTCGGACGTAGCTCCGGACAATGTCAAGCTGATCCGGTGCGACGCGGCGAGCCCCGTAACTCTTCTGCCAGAAGGAGTTGCTGCCCATATCGAGGCGCAGCTCCGGATAGCGCTCGAAGACGAGCCGCGCAGACGTGCCCTTCAGGTCGTGCATGATCCTCGGCAGCGCCTGACCGGGCCTGGTGTAGAGCAGAAGATGGACGTGATCGAACGCCGTCTGCATTTCCACGATTTCGACGCCCGTGCGCCCCGAGACCTCCAGGAATGAACTCCTTACCGTCGCGTCAATGTCTTCGACTAGCGCCGGCTTCCGC
>DATBWN010000032.1:0-5451 GCA_036514755.1 Dehalococcoidia bacterium
AGGCGCCGCAGCTCTGCCGCCGCCTCCTCCTTCGAGTCGAAGTGGCGGACAAAGGCGGCGCCGGCGGCGCGGGCGGCGGCGGCGATCTGGCCGCCGCGCGGCCCGACGGTGAACAACGCGTCGACGACCTTGGCCGCCGCCTCGCCGACCTGGCGGTGACCCGCCGCCTCGGCCTCGCCCAGCTCCAGCATGTCGCCCAAGAGGGCGAGGCGGCGGCCCGGCATCTCGGCCAGCACGCCGAGGGCAGCGAGCATCGACGCGGGGCTGGCGTTGTAGGCGTCGTCGAGGACGGTGGCGCCGTTCACGGCCGCTTTCGCCTGCAGGCGCAGAGGCACGTCAGCCTGCGCCAGGGCGTGCGCCGCCTCCTCCAGGCTCATGCCCTCGGCCAGGGCGACGGCCACGGCAGCGAGGGCGTTGGGCACCAGGCGCTCGCCCGGCAGCGGGCTGTGCCCTTTCAGGCCGCGGCCGCCGCAAGCGAGCTGGAAGTCGACGCCGCTCAGGCCGCGACCCTTGATCTCCGTGGCGCGAACAGTGGCGTGCTGGTCGACGCCAAAGGTGAGGACGCGGGCGCGCGTCTTCGTCGCCATCGCGGCCACCTCGGGGTCGTCGGCGTTGAGGACGGCGCAGCCGTCCTCGGTCAGGGCTTCGATGGCCTCGGCTTTGGCGGCGGCGATCGCCTCGATGCTGCCGAGGCGCTCCATATGCGTCGGGCCGACGTTGAGGACGACGGCGACCGAAGGCCGCGCGATCTCGCAGAGGCGGCGGATCTCGCCCGCCTCGAACATGCCGACCTCCAGGACGGCGCGCTCGTGCCCCTCGTCGAGCTGGAAGAGCGTCATGGCGAGGCCGACCTCGTCATTGAAGTTGGCGGGGCTCTTGAGGACGTTGAACCGCTTCGAGAGGACAGCCGCCGTCAGCTCCTTCGTCGTCGTCTTGCCGACGTTGCCGGCGACGACGATGGCGCGCAGGCGCGGGAAGCGGGCGCGCCAGTAGCGGGCCAGCTCGCCGATGGCGTGCTTCGTGTCCCGGACGAGGAAGGCCCAGACGCCCTCCGGCAGGAGGATCTCCTCGTTCTGGACGACGACGCCGGCAACGCCGCGGGCGACGGCGTCGGCGATGAAGTCGTGGCCGTCGCGCTTCTCCGTCTCGAGGGCGACGAAGAGCTCGCCGGGACGGGCGACGCGGGAGTCGTTCGTCACGCCGGCGAAAGCGTCGGCGGCGCCGGCATGCTCGCCGATGAGCTCGGCACCGAAGGCGTGGCGGACGTCGTCTACGGAGAACACTGGGTCGCTGAGGCGTCCTACGGCGTCTGGCCGAGCTGGCGGGCGGGCGGGATGTTTAGGTAGTTGAGGATCTGGGGCGCGAGCCTGCCGAAGACCGGCGCGGCGACGATGCCGCCCAACGGGTCGTCCTGGGGTTGATCGATCTTGACCAGCATGATGAAGGCGGGGTCCTCGACGGGGGCGAAGCCGACGAAGGAGGCAAGGGTCGAGTCCAGCGCGTAGCCCGTCGGGATGGAGACGAGGGTCGTGCCGGTCTTGCCGCCCACATGATAGCCCTTCACCTGGGCGCGGTGATAGGGCACGCCGTCCACCACCGCGTTCATCATCTCCACCATAGTGCGCGAGGTCTGCTCCGAGACCGCCTGGCGGACGACGACCGGCTCGAAGACGCGCGTTCCGTCCGGGCCGCTCGTCTGCTGGACGATGTAGGGGCGCATGAGCTTGCCACCGTTGATCACCGAGGAGATAGCCGTGATGAGCTGTAGCGGCGTCGCCGCGATGCCTTGGCCATAGCTGTTGGTGGCGAGGTCCGCCGGGTACCAGCCGCTGTCCTTGTTGGTGCGCAGGAGGCCGGCCGCCTCGCCGCCGAGGCCGGAATGCGTGGATTCGCCGAAACCAAAGCGCCTGATGGAGTCGTAAAGCCGCGTCGCGCCGATCTGGTCGCTCAGCCAGATGGCGCCCGTGTTGAGGCTCTTCTGCAGCAGCTGCGTCATCGTCGTCACGCCGTTGGTGCTGAAGTCCCAGTTCTTGAAGGTGTAGCCGCCCTTCTCGACCACGCCGGCGTCGTAGTAGGTCGTGTTCGGGTTGACGAGGTCGAGGTCGATGGCCGTCGCCATGGTGATGACCTTGAGCACGGAGCCGGGCTCGTAGAGGTCGGTGACGGCGCGGTTGCGGTAGAGGTCCAGCTGCGGGCTGTCCAGGGAGAGCTGGGAGAGCCGGAAGCTGGGACGGCTGGCCATGGCGAGGATGGCGCCGGTCTTCGGCTCCATGACGATGATCGTGCCGCCCGTGGCCTTGTGGTCCTTGATCTGCTTGTCGAGCTCGTTCTCGACCAGGCGCTGGATGTAGCGGTCGATGGTGAGGCGGACGTCGGCGCCGGGGCGGCCGGGCTCGGCCCGGGCGCTGCCGAAGGCGATTGGGTTGCCGCCGCCGTCGCGCTCGAAATAGATGGCGCCGGGCACGCCGCCGAGCACGTCCTCGAGGTCGGCCTCGACGCCGGCGAGGCCCGTGTGCTCGCGGCCGAGGAAGCCGAGGACGCCGGAGGCGAGGTCGCCCTCGGGGTAGACGCGCTCGGTGGCGCCGGCGAGGACGACGCCGGCCAGGCCGAGCTTCTCGATCTCCTGGCCGGCGGCGAACTCGAGGCCGGCGTCGATGAGCTCGATGGGGCCGCCGGAGTTGTCCAGGAAGCGGGCGAGGAGGGCGTCCGCGTCCTGCTGGAGGTGGGGTGCGAGGGCGGTCGCGACCGCCTGGGCGGCGCCGGGCTCGCGCCAGGCGCGGCGGTCGACGTAGAGGTCGTAGACGTCGATGGAGGTGGCGAGGGGAAAGCCGTTGCGGTCGAGGATGGCGCCGCGGGCGGAGCGGACCAGGCGTCTCTCCAGGTGCTCCTCCTGAGCGGCCGCGAGGTAGCGGTCGTGGTGGACAACCTGGACATAGGCGAGACGGGCGACGAGGCCGCCCGCAGCGGCGAGGAGGACGAGGGCGAGGAGGGCAACACGCCAGGTTAGGCGACGACCGGATCGCGACACTCGCTTACTCCCGCTCGGCGCCCGGCTTCGGGGGCCAGACGCCGTCCGCCGTTACGGGAACGGCAGCGCCTTGATGAGGCTGCGCCACCAGGGCTCGTCACCCGGCGCCGGCGCCGCCGCGGGCCGGATGATCGGCCGCGGCAGCAGGGGGTCGGACGGGGCCTCCACCGTTACCGAGAGGTATTCGACCTTCCTCGCCGGCACCATGCCCAGGCGCTCCTTCGCCGCCCGCTCGACCCGGTCGAGCGACGAGAGGGCGGCGACCTCGGCCTCGAGCTCACGGTTCTGGGCGGCGAGCTGCGTGCGCTCCTGCTCCAGCCGCTGCAGCTTCTGGCCGACGTTGGCCTGGCCGCTGGACTGCACAACCTGGAGGAGGGCGATAGCCGTTGCCAAAGCGAGGGCGGCGGCTATCGCCCGGCGGGGCCTCCAGGCCAGCCCTTCGCGGCGAAGGACCGAAGGCGGAGGAGCAAGGCGATCGAGGGTCGCCATGACCGGCTAGGCGGCGAGCCGCTCCGCGGCGCGGAGCTTGGCGCTGCGGCTGCGCGGGTTTGCGGCGACCTCACCAGCCGAAGGCGTGAGGGCGCCGCGGGTGACCGGCCGCAGCGTGGCCTTGTGGCCACAGGTGCAGACCGGCTGACCCGGCGGGCAGACGCAGTCGCGCGACTCACGGGCAAAGTACTGCTTGACGATGCGGTCCTCCAGCGAGTGGTAGCTGATGACCACCAGCCGGGACCCAAAGCCGAGCAGACCGTGAGCCCTAGGCAGCGCCTCAGCCAGGACGGCTAGTTCCTGGTTGACGGCGATGCGGAGGGCCTGGAACGTCTTGGTGGCGGGGTGGGATTGACTTCCCGGCCTCCGGCCCACGGCCTGCTCGACGGCTTTGGCTAGCTCTGTCGTCGTCGCCAGGGGGCGACGACGGACGATGGCGCGGGCGATGCGGCGGCTCTGCCGCTCCTCGCCGAAACGCCACAGGATGTCGGCGAGCTCGGCTTCGCTCGCCTCGTTGACCCAGTAGGAGGCCGTCCTCTGCGGCCCCGGCCCGAAGCGCATGTTCAGGGGCGCCTCGACGCGGAAGCTGAAGCCACGCGTCGCGCTCGCCAGCTGCATCGAGGAGAGGCCGAGGTCGAAGAGGACGCCGTTGACCGGCGCGAAGCCGCGCTCGCGGCAGATGGCCTCTACGTCCCGGAAGTTGCCCTGAACGACGGCGACGGCGTCGCCGAAGCGGGCGAGACGCTCGCGCGCCAGGGCCACGGCCTCCGGGTCGGCGTCGATGCCGACGAGCGAGCCGCCGGGCGAGGCTGAATCGAGGATCGCCTCGGCGTGGCCGCCGCCGCCCACCGTGCAGTCGACGTAGCGCCCGCCCGGCCGCACGTTGAGGGCAGCGATGACCTCACGCGGCATCACGGGCTCGTGGCGGACGGGAGCGTCGGTCATCGTCGTCATTCGGACCCCAGCGTCTCGAGGTAGCGCGCCTGCGCGTTCGCGGCGGCCTGCTCGTAGTCGGCCGCGTTCCAGATCGTGAAGCTGTCGCCGGTGCCGACGACGAAGACCTGGCGCGCCAGGCCGGCCCACTGGCGCAGGACGGGCGGGACAAGGATGCGGCTCTGGGCGTCCATCGCCACCGGCTGCGCCGAGGAGAACACGGCCAGACGCATGTCGCGGCCGGCCTGCGTGGTCTCGGGCTGCTGCAGGTAGACGGCCGCCTTCTCCTCGAACTTGTCGAGGGAGTAGGCGCGCAGGCAGCGCTGCGGTGTACCCTGGGTGAGGACGATGCCCTGCATCAACGCCTCTCTGAAGCTCGGCGGCACAGGTATGCGGCCGCGGTCGTCCATGGAATAGTCGTAGGTGCCGAGAAAGAGCTGCATTCGCAGGGTGCCCCTTCCCCCGCGGGAACGCTGATCCTTCCATCCCCGCCATTCTTCCCCACAAGCTTCCACATACTACCATCCAATCTTCGGCTGTCAAGCGTTATGACGAGAAAGTTGGCGCGCAGCCCCCGACTTGTCATTGCGAGGCCCGCCCTCGCGGGCCGAAGCAATCCTTGACACCGCGAAGAACACGGGTATCGCGAAGGCCTGCCAAAGATTGCTTCGTCGCTTCGCAACCTCAGGAATCAGCCGCGTAGCTGCAGGTCTTTAGATCTGCCCACGCCTTCACCGCAGGCCTGAAGGCCTGCAGCTACAGCGTGAAGACCCTGATGCTAAGATTGTCGCGCCATGGCGATCCGCGTCGGCATTCTGACCGTGAGCGACAAGGCTTCGCGCGGCGAGCGCCTGGACACGGCCGGGCCGGCCCTGGCGGCGCTGATGGAGATCTACGGCGCCGAGATCGCCGAGCGGGCGACGCTGCCGGACGAGCGCGACCAGATCGAGCGGCAGCTGCGCCAGTGGGCGGACGACGCGGGACTGGACGTCGTCCTGACG
>DATBWN010000033.1:0-2924 GCA_036514755.1 Dehalococcoidia bacterium
GGACGAGCTGAAGTACTGGGTGGCGTTCTCGCGCATACCGCGCATCGGCGCCGTGCGCGCCGGCCGGCTGGAGAGCCACTTCGGCAGCATGGCGGCCGCCTGGCGGGCGGGCGCGTCCGAGCTGCGCGCCGCCGGCCTCGACCAGGGGACGGTGACCAGCGTTGTCAGCGGCCGGCCCGCCATCGACCCGGACGCGGAGATGGAGCGCCTGCGCCGCGCCGGCGTGAAGGTCTACTGCTGGAATGACGATGCCTACCCGCGGCGCCTGAAAGAGATCGACGACCGGCCGCCGGTGCTCTACGTGCGCGGCACGCTGCTGCCCGGGGACGAGTGGTCGGTGGCCGTCGTGGGCACGCGGCGGGCGACGCCGTACGGCCGCCAGGCGGCGGAGCACTTCGCCGGCGACCTGGCGCGCCAGGGCATCACCGTCGTCAGCGGCCTCGCCCGCGGCATCGACGCCGTCGCCCATCGCGCCGCCCTGAGCGCCGGCGGCCGCACCATCGCCGTCATGGCCTGCGGGCTGGACCTCGTCTACCCGCCGGAGCACGCGAAGCTGGCGCAGGAGATCATGGCGCGCGGCGCCCTGGTCGGCGACTACGCGCTGGGCACGCAGCCGCGCAGCGAGCACTTCCCGCGGCGCAACCGCATACTTAGCGGTGTGAGCCTGGGTGTGCTAGTAGTAGAAGGCGACGAAAACAGCGGCGCCCTCATCACGGCGCGCCAGGCCCTCGACCAGAACCGGGAGGTGTTCGCCGTGCCGGGGCCGATCTACGCTCCCGGCCACCGCGGCGCCAACAAGCTGATCCGCGAGGGCGAGGCGAAGCTGGTAACCAAGACCGAGGATATACTGGAGGAGTTGAACCTGACGATGGCGACCCAGCAGCTGGAGCTGCGCGAGGTGGCGCCCGCCGACGAGACGGAGGCGGCCCTCCTCAAGGTCCTGTCCAGCCAGCCGATCCATATCGACGAGGTGCAGCGCGCGAGCGGCCTCTCCATCGCGGCTGTGTCCGGCGCCCTGGCGCTGCTGGAGCTGAAGGGCATGGTCAGACAGGTGGGGCCGATGAGCTACGTGCGCGCACGCGACGTCGTCGTCAGCTATAACACGAGCTAAAGGAACGACAACCCCGCAGATGCCAACCAGAAAGACCAAGAAGACCCCGTCCACGCAGGTCCGCGCCCGCGAGAGCCCCCGACGTGTCGGGGCGGCCAATAGCCCCGAGACGCCGGCGCGCGGCAACGGCGCGGCGGCCAGGAGCCGCCGAGAGAGGGCAGGGCGCAGCCTCGTCATCGTCGAGTCGCCGGCCAAGGCGCGGACGCTGGCCGGCATCCTCGGCCCCGAGTACCAGATAACGGCCTCCGTCGGCCACGTGCGCGACCTGCCGCGCTCGAAGCTGGGCGTCGACATCGACAAAGAGTTCGAGCCGCACTACGTCGTGCCGCGGGAGAAGGCGGAGGTCGTGCGCCGCATCCGGGAGGCGGCGGGCAAGGCGAGCGTCGTCTACCTGGCGACCGACCCCGACCGCGAGGGGGAAGCGATCTCCTGGCACCTGGTCGCGGCGGCCGACCTGGAGGCGGACCACCGCGAGATCCGCCGCGTCGTCTTCCACGAGCTGACGCCCGGCGCCGTCCGCGAGGCCTTCCAGCACCCGCGCGGCATCGACCTCGCCCTCGTCGACGCGCAGCAGGCGCGGCGCGTCCTGGACCGGCTCGTCGGCTACAAGATCAGCCCCCTGCTCTGGCGCAAGGTGAGGAAGGGGCTCTCCGCCGGGCGCGTGCAGTCTGCCGCGCTGCGCATGGTCGCCGACCGCGAGCGCGAGATCCAGCGGTTCGAGGCGAAGGAGTACTGGACCCTGGACGCGCTGCTGGCGAAGCCTGCCCTGGGCTCTGTCGAAGGGGCGGATGCTCCGGATGCGACGTTCAGCGCCCGCCTGCGGGGCCAGGCCGGCAAGCGCCACTTCGAGGTCGGCAGCGCAGCGGAGGCGGAGCGCGTCGGTGGCCTGCTGCGCCGGGCGGCCTTCGGCGTCAAGGCCGTGAAACGTCGCGACCAGCACCGTCGGCCGGCGCCGCCCTTCACGACGAGCACGCTGCAGCAGGAGGCCTCGCGGCGCTTCGGCTTCACGGCGCGCCGGACGATGGCGCTGGCCCAGCAGCTGTACGAGGGCAGCGAGCTGCGAGGCCCTTCGACCCTTCGGCCTGGCTCAGGGCAGGCAGGCTCAGGGCGGAGCGTCGGGCGCGTCGGCCTCATCACCTACATGCGCACCGACTCTACGAACCTGGCGGCGGAGGCCGTGCGCGAGATCCGCGCCTACGTGGCGCGGCGCTTCGGCGGCGACTTCTTGCCCGCGGCGCCGCGCGCCTACAAGTCGCGCAAGGGCGCCCAGGAGGCGCACGAGGCCATCCGGCCGACCTCCGTGATACGGGAGCCGAGCGCCGTCGAGCTGCGCGGCCTGACGGCCGACCAGCGGCGCCTCTACACGCTCATCTGGCAGCGCGCCGTCGCCTGCCAGATGGCGGACGCTGTGCTCGACAGCGTCTCTGTCGACGTCGACGCCGCGGCGCCGGCCGGCGAGCTCTTCGAGCTGCGGGCCACGGCCAGCGCGCTGCGCTTCCCGGGCTACCGCCAGCTCTACGAGGAGGCGCGCGACCAGGCGAGCGACGAGGAGCAGCAGCTGGCGGCGCCTTTGCCGGAGATGAGCGCAGGCGACCGCCTGACGCTGCGTGACCTGGCCAGCGAGCAGCACTTCACGGAGCCGCCTCCGCGCTACACGGAGGCAACACTGGTCAAGGCGCTGGAGGAGAACGGCATCGGCCGGCCAAGCACCTACGCGCCCATCCTCTCGACGATCCAGGACCGCGGCTACGTCGAACGCGAGAACCGCCAGCTGCGGCCGACGGAGCTGGGCTTCGTGGTCAACGACTTCCTC
>DATBWN010000034.1:0-2329 GCA_036514755.1 Dehalococcoidia bacterium
CATCGCTCGTCGTGACGTGCTGGACAGGCGGCGGCTCCATCGTGGCCGCTATTCTACATGTTTCGGTCAAGGGTTAGCAACGCCTTATCAGGCGGACGCCGGCCTCGGGCTGACCGCTGAGAGCGAAAGGCTTATGATCGCGGCGATGATCATCGCGGTCGTCGGCGGGGAGGAAGCGGCACCGGAGGCCCTCGTCCAGGCGGAGGCGGTGGGCCGCGAGCTGGCGAAGCGCGGCTGCACGCTGATCTGCGGCGTCCGCGGCGGCGTCATGGAGGCGGCCTGTCGCGGCGCGCGCGAGGCCGGCGGCCACACGGTCGGCGTGCTGCCCGGCACCGACCGCGGCGAGGCCAACCCCTACGTCGAGCTGCCGATCGTCAGCGGCGTCGGCCGGGCGCGCAACCTCATCGTCGTCCTCAGCGCCGACGCCATCATCGCCATCGACGGCGGCTACGGCACGCTTTCGGAGATCGGCTTCGCGCTGCAGTACGGCAAGCCTGTCATCGGCCTGTCGACGTGGGAGCTGTCGCAGGCCGAGGGCGAGGAGGCGCCGATACTGCGTAGCGCAGACCCGGCGGAGGCCGTCGCCCTCGCCGTTGAGGCGGCGCAACGCGCGGCCGAGCCTATCAGCCCAGGAGCAGCGAAGAGATGACCGACGACCACATCGCCTCGGTGCGCGCCCTGGAGGTGCTCGACTCCCGCGGCAACCCGACCGTCGAAGTGGCGGTGCGCCTAGCGGGCGGCGCGAGCGGCCTCGCCATCGTGCCGTCCGGCGCCAGCACCGGCGTCCACGAGGCGCACGAGCTGCGCGACGGCGACCCCCGGCGCTACGGCGGCCGGGGCGTCCTCGACGCCGTCGCCAACGTCAGCGGCGAGATCGCCGACGCGGTCCTCGGCCAGCACGCGACGGACCAGCAGGGCCTCGACCGCCTGCTGGCGGCGCTGGACGGCACGGCGAACAAGTCGCGTCTCGGCGCCAACGCGCTGCTCGGCGTGTCGCTGGCGGCGGCGCACGCGGCCGCGGCGGCGCACGGCGAGCCGCTGTACGTCTACCTGGGCGGCGCGGGCGCCAACCTGCTGCCGCTGCCCCTATTCAACGTCCTCAACGGCGGCAAGCACGCCGCCGGCAGCACCGACTTTCAGGAGTTCATGCTCGCGCCCGTTGGCCTGCCGACGTTCAGGGAGGCCCTGCGCGCCGGTGCCGAGGTCTACCAGGCCCTCAAGCACCTGCTGGCGCAGCGCGGCCTCAGCACCAACGTCGGCGACGAAGGCGGCTTCGCGCCGGCGCTTTCGAGCAACGTCGCCGCCGTCGAGTTGCTCGTCGAGGCCATCGAGGCGGCGGGCTACCGGCCGGGCGCCGACGTCGCCATCGCCCTCGACCCGGCGACGAGCGAGCTGTATGCCGACGGGCGCTACGCGCTGGCCAGCGAGGGCCGCTCGCTGAGCAGCGAGGAGATGGTCGACCTCTGGGCCGCGTGGTGCGAGCGCTACCCCATCGTCAGCATCGAGGACGGGCTGGCCGAGGACGACTGGGACGGCTGGGCGCTGCTCACGCGCCGCCTGGGCGAGCGCCTGCAGCTCGTCGGCGACGACCTCCTGGTGACGAACAGCGAGCGCCTGGAGCGCGCCATCGAGATGAAGGCGGCCAACGCCATCCTCATCAAGGTGAACCAGATCGGCACGCTGACGGAGGCCATCGAGGCGACGCGGCGGGCCTTGAGCGTCGGCTGGGGCGCCGTCATCAGCCATCGCAGCGGCGAGACGGAGGACACGACGATCGCCGACTTGGCGGTGGCGCTGGGCGCGGGCCAGATCAAGGCGGGCGCGCCGGCGCGCGGCGAGCGCATCGCCAAGTACAACCGCCTCCTGCGCATCGAGGCGGAGCTGGGCGCCCGCGCGCGCTATGCTGGCGGCAGCATGCTCTCGCAGAACCGTTGACCGACCTCCCGCCGCAGCGCGTCTCGCCCATCTTCTCGCCCGAGGAGTACGTCCTGCCGGCCCGGCCGGCCGGCGCCCCAGCCGCCGTCCTCGACGCCTTCCGCCAGACGCAGTTCCTCCTCGGCGCCGACCTCGACCTCTTCGCGGAGGCGATGAACCTGCAGCTGCGGCTGGTCAAGGACGCTTACCCCTCGCGCTACCGCAGCCACTCCCTCGCCGCCATGATGGCGCTCTGGTCGCGCGCCTACGTCTACCTCGGCGACGCGCTGGCGCTGCTGACGCGCGCGTCGTATCCATCGACGCTGCCCCTCGTCCGCGCCGCCTGCGAGGTCATCGCTGCGGCGGAGGGCCTGCGTGCCGGCGAGATGGCGGAGCACCACCGCTGGCTGGCCGG
>DATBWN010000035.1:0-2502 GCA_036514755.1 Dehalococcoidia bacterium
ATGCCGCCCTACCTCCCTCTCTTGGAAGCGATCAGGCAGCACGTGGGCGCCGTTGGCAGCGACGAGTTGCTCCAGCAGCTGGCACAGGGAGCACCGGAGGTCATTCTCATCCCTGATCAGGACCGCGGCCGCTTTGCGCCTGTCGCGGTGGGCTTGGGGCCGGGGCCGGAGCTGGAGCGCTACCGCCTCTTCGGGGGCGTTTCGGCGTTCCTCCTCGGCCTTGCTACCTCCGCCGAGTCACGCGGCCTCCTTCTTTGCGTAGACGACCTGCACTGGGCTGACAGGTCGACGCTGCTCCTCTTCCAACACCTCGCACGCAAGCTCGGCTCGGCGCCGCTGCTCGTGGCTGGCACCTTCCGGTCGACCGAGCTAGAGCAGACCCACCCCCTCTCCAGCGTCCTGGCCGAGCTGACGCGCGAGCGCCTGCAGCAGACCATCACGCTTCCCGCCCTTACGCCGGAGGAATGCGCCGCCCTCATCAGCCTAATCGCCGCCGGACCTGTGGACGCCGTTGTCGCGCAGACGATCTGCGAGCGCACGGAGGGCAACCCCTTCTTCGTCGAGGAGGTCGTGCGCCAGCTGATGTCGGAGAGCCGCGACCTCGCCAGGCCAGAGGCCGTCGCCGGTGCCTGGGCCGCGCCGGAGGGAGTCCGAGCCGTCATTAGCCACCGGGTCTCGCGGTTGACGACGTCTGCACAGCGGCTGCTCCAGGCCGCTGCGGTGCTCGGCGATCAGGTCGCTCCTGAGCTTGTGAGGGCAATGATCGAGCTGCCGGAGGACGCGCTCGTGGCGAGCTTCGAGGAGGCCAGCGCGGCCGGCATGTTGCGCGAAGAGGGCGCGGCTTACGTCTTCGGCCACGCGCTGATGCGGCAGGTCATCTACGATGGCCTCAGCCTGGCGCGCCGCCAGCAGCTGCACGCGCGCGCCGCTGAAGCTCTCGAGTCCCGCAAAGGGCCCGACCCCCAGTCGGCACTTGCGGCCATCGGCCACCACTGGCGGCAGGCCGGCCAACCCGCGCGCGCCGTGGGGCACCTGCTACGGGCGGGCGACGCGGCCATCACTCTAACCGCCTGGGAGGATGCGGCGAAGCATTGGGGGGCGGCGCTGGAGTGCATGGAAGAGACGGGCGAGCCGCCGGTGCGGCGGGCACGCTTGCTGGAGGGCCTTGGCGACCTCTACTTCTTAAGCGGCTTCGACATCCCGGCCAGCGTCGAGCGTTACGAGCGCGCGAGCGCCCTGTACGACAGTGCGAGCGACCGGATTGCGGCGGCGCGGGCTCGCTTGCGTGCGGGAACCAGTCTCGCCTACCCGGCTGGCAGCGCAAACTACGCCGGCGCACTGGTACACCTGCGCGCCGCCGAGAAGATATTCGCCGATCAGCCCGAGTGCGTGGAACTGGGAGAGGTATACGCCGCGCTCGCCCACGCCCAATCGCACGTGCTGGGCGCAAAGCCGGACCAGATGCTCGCGGCAATGGCCCGCCTGGAGGAGATCGCCGAGAAGCTGGGTAACGACTTCCTCCGCGTCCTTGCCTACTCGGTTCGGGGGCACTTCCTCGGCCACCAGGGCCGCCTGGCCCAAGGCCTCGCCCTGGAGGAGCAGGCCTGTGAGCGCGCGGCGACCCTGAAGGGCAGCGCCCTGAACCAGTGGCCGGAGTGCTGGCACGAGCTGCTGTTGGGCTACAGCAGCACCGAGGGGCCCGCGACGGAGGGCGCCACCTTCCAGGCCTCCCGGCCCCTCGGCCATCCGCTGATCGAGAACTGGATGACCAACTGCTGCGGCGTCCAGAGCTATGAGCTCCTGGACCCAGCGCGGGCGCGGGCGAAGCACGAGCGCATCCGTGACGTCCGTGGGCACTACCTCTCCTACCATCTGCCGGAAGACCTCTTCTTGTGCGGCGACACCGCCGCGCTCAGGCAGGCAGTCGAAACCGGCGCGCTGTCCGTGGGGGCTGCGGGAGTTTGGGCCCAGCTGATGCAGGCGTGGTGCGAGGGGCACTGGACGGATGCGCTGAACTCGAGCATGCGGGGGGTTGAACAGTCCCGCGGGTTCGGCAGCAACATGCTGCTGATGCACTATAACCGGCGGCTGGTCCGGCTGTATCGTACGCTGGGTGACGCGAAGGCGGCGGAAAACGCAGCGCAGGAGTGCCTGGAAATAGCGCTGAGCAGCGCCTCGGTCAAGTACGAGTTCGCCGCCCGCGCCGAGCTGGCGCTGCTCTGCGCCGAGGCGCGCCGGCTCGGAGAAGCCGAGCTTCACCTTCGTCGCTGCCGCGAGATCCTCGCGGGCGGGGAGGACTGGCGCGGCCTCGCCGGCCGCCTGCAGCTCGCCGAAGCCGTCTACGCCGGCGCCCAGGGGCATAGAGAGGAAGCCGACGCCCAGTTCGAGCGCGCCCTGGAGGTCTTCCGCGACCTGTCGCTTCCCTGGGATGAGGCGGAGGCCTTCGAGCTGCGGGCGCGATCCTGCGCGCGCTTCCATCGCCGCGGCGCTCGGCGGGCGTTC
>DATBWN010000036.1:0-20986 GCA_036514755.1 Dehalococcoidia bacterium
CAAGGTGATCCACGTCTCCGGCCACGCCTCGCCGGAGGACCTGCAGCGCGTCGTCGCGGCCGCCAACCCCGGCGTCCTCGTGCCGGTGCACACGCGCTTCCCGGAGCTGATGACGCCCTGGCACGACCGCGTCATCGTGCCAGACGCGCAGGGCCGCGTGGCGCTTTAGTCTTTGGTAACGTTCCTAACCGTAGAGACTAGATGGGATTTGACCGAGGCGCGGCTTTGGCTGGCGCCTGCCACTCAAGTGCTGAGGATAGGCCATGAACCTTGAACCGTGGCGTGACCAACACCCACTCGAAGGTCCGTTCCTTAAGTTGGAGCGGGCAGAAAAGCACCTGAAAACCATTGATGAGTACCTCGCTAAGTTTGAGGCGTTCAACCCACATCGTGTGAGTTTCAAACTCGATTCGGGCGAGGCGTTCTATGAAGCCCGCCTCCACGCCATATTCCCGCCATTTCTCGATTTCTGGACGATCATTGGCGAGTTCTGCTACCAGGTCAGGTCAGCGTTGGATCACATTGTCTATGCCTTGGCCGTCTTCCCTCCGACTCTCAGTGAAGCGCAGCGGGCGAAAGCCGAGAGGGATACCGCCTTCCCGATTGGGCTTGAGCGCCAGGCGAACGACTCCGGTGTTCGAAACCGACTGATCTGGATTCCCAAGGCCGCGCGCGAAGATGCTTTCAAGATCATTGACGCCGTACAGCCGTACAAGAGAGGGGACCGGCTTAGCGCGTTTGACGATCCTCTCGCGCTGCTAGACGAATTGAGTAACTTGGACAAGCATCGACTTTTCAAGTTGCTGCCCGTCACCATTCGCATCAACCTTGTTGACCTTGCGCCCGGTATTAAGACAACCAACTCTGGTAGCCCGAATCACGGCGACGTAATCGCGTGGATACCCGCCCACCTTAACCCTGAAGTAGAGTTCCATCCACGCCTTACCGCAGAGGTAGTTCTCCCTGTAACCAGACACGGAGGGCACGTCAAAATGCCGAGCCTGGGTGTCATACACAACCGCGTCCGACATGACATCCTGCCCGAGTTCAAGAAGTTCTTTGGGCCATTGCCCCCCAGCGTCAAGATCTAATGCGTTCGCGTCGCGCTCTAGGGCAGGGCGTCGAAGGTCGTGCGCTCCGCCGCGGCGGGTGCGGCGGCGAAGGGAGAGCCGGGCCCGAGCCCGAAGTGGACGCGGCCGAAGCCCTCGAAGTAGCGGTCGAGCTGCAGCGTCGTGTGCGTGCGCAGCGTGACCATGTCGCGGAAGCAGCGCTCCAGCATGGAGCCGGGGCGCGAGGCGGAGGAGCCGGCGGAGCGGATGAGGATATCGACCGCCTCGCCGGCCAGGCGCGTGACCTGCTGCTCGATGAGCGTCAGGTGCTGGCTCTTCTCCGAGTCGAAGCGGACGCCCTCCTCGACCTCGAGGCGACAGGCCTCCATGTACTCCTCGGCGCAGCCGATGAGGGCGGCGCCCGCCGTGGCCAGGAGGGCGTGGGCGTGGCCGTAGTTGCGCTGGTGCTCGGGCGACTCGGCGCGAGATGTGCCTGACGGCCCGCGCAGCGTGCGCGTCTTCAGAATCTCCTCGTAGGCGTCGAGGGCGCAGAAGCCGGTGCCGACGGCAACGGCGGCGATCTCGGCCATGAGGACATTGCCGCTGGGCCCGGCGTACATGGGGTTGGCGAAAAGGCCGTAGCCGGGCGCCGCGTCCTGAGCTTGCCTGCCCTGAGCCCTGTCGAAGGGTCGAAGGATGTCCGGCTCGTCGCTGCGCTCCAGCCAGTCGCGGCGGTTCACGCGGTGGGCGGGCACGAAGACGTCCTTGACCCGCACGCGCTTGGAGCCGGTACCGCGCATGCCCAGCATCTCCCAGTTGTCGACGATCTCGAAGTCCTTGCGGTCGAAGAGGAAGAGGAGGGAGCCGCCGGACGGCCCAGCGGGCTGGGCGAGCGGCAGGAATACGGCGCCGAAGAAGTGCGTCGCCGTGTCGCAGCCGGAGGCGTAGTCCCAGGCGCCGCTGACGCGGTAGCCGCCATCGACTTCCTGGACGCTGGGGTTGAGGGCGTTACCGACGAAGGGCGCGCGGAACTCGCCGTCGCTGCCGTAGGCCTCGGCCTGGGCTTGCTCCGGGAACTTGGCGAAGACGTGCGTGTGGCCGGCCGTGAAAGTCACGACCCAGCCGCTGGAGGGACAGCCGCGGCTCACCTCCATCGCCACGCGGACGAAGGTGGGCAGATCGAACTCGTAGCCGCCGAAGCGACGCGGCTGGAGGATGCGGTAGAAGCCGGCGCGGACGAACTCGTCGTTGGTCTCGCCGAGGATGCGGCGGGCGGCCTCGGTGGCGGCCTGGCGCTGGCGCAGGGCGGGACGCATCGCCGCCGCCCGCTCGGCCATCGCGCGGGGCGTAAGGTCGGGGTCGGGCACCGGGACGTGGTTTGCGTTCAGTCGTCGCCTGGCCATCGCGGTCTCGATCTGTGGCGCGCGCCAGGCTCAGCGCCACAGCTGCTTCGTCGCGATGCGGGCGCCCTCCGCCATCGCCGCGAACTTCGCCCAGACGATCTTCGGGTGACCGACGCGGCCGCCGAGGCCGCAGTCCGTGCCGGCGATGACGTTCTCGCGGCCGACGACGCCGGCGTAGCGCCCGAGCCGCTGGGCGATGAGCTCCGGGTGCTCGATGAAGTCGCAGTAGTGGCCGACGACGCCGGGCATGAGCGCCTTGCCGGCCGGCAGCTTGACGTCCTGCCAGACCTGCCACTCGTGGTCGTGGCGGGGGTTCGCCGCCTCGATGGAGTAGACGCCGGCGTTGACCTTGAGGATTATGTCGACTATGTCGCGAAGGGGGATGTCGTTCTTGTGCGGGTGGTGGATGCTGCCCCAGCAGACGTGCAGGCGCACCATCTCCGCTGGGATGTCGCGCAGGGCGTGGTTCAGCGCCTCGACGCGCAGCGCGGCGAACCTGCGGTACTCGGGGACGGTCATCTCGGTGTGGATCTGCCAGGCGTCCGGCAGGTCGGGGTCGTCGACCTGGAGGAGGATGCCGGCGTCGGTGATCGCCCTGTACTCCTCGTGCATCGCGTCGGCGATGGCGAAGAGGAACTCTTCGTCGCTCTTATAGTGCCGGTTGCGCAGCCAGTGCTCGATGGTGCCGGGCGCGATCGCGGTGAGGACGGCTTCTTCGACCTTGACGCCCTGGACAGCCGCCTTGAGGTTGTCGATGTCCGCCTGCGTCTGCGCCTGACCGATGTAGCTAACGGGCGCGACGCAGAAAACGGGCTGGCTGAGGCCGCCGGCAACGCCGGCGCGCAAGGCGGACGACAGGGGCGGGCCGCCGCCGGCGCCCGGCTGGCGCGAGAAGTACCCCGGGAACTCCTTCGCCTCCCGAGCCGTGATGGACTGGCCGACGGGCCCGTCCTCCGGCCGCGCCGGGCGCTGCTCCAGGCCGGAGAGGCGGCTGACGACGTAGGTCTGCCAGCTGCGCTTCGACTGCTCGCCGTCGTTGACGATGTCGATGCCGACCTCCGCCTGCTCACGCACCGTCTCGGCGACGGCCGCGCGGACGCGGTGGCTGATCGCTTCCGGGTCGTGCGGCTGGCCGCTGTCGCGGGCGAGGAGCATCGACCAGAGGTCGTCCGGACGGGGCAGGTTGCCGGCGTGGCTGGTGAGGACGCGGTCCGTGCTGCGCTTCATCGCTCCCTTTCCTCGATGAAGAGGCCGCCCCGTACGGGCGGCCTCCATTGTACTCGCCGAGAGCCTGCTCTTACGCCTTCTTGATCGGTGGCAGCGACGGATCGATGAAGGCCTTCAGGCCGGTGTTACCGGCGCCGTCCATCCAGTTGGTGCCGCCACGGTAGACGAGGATGTTCCGCAAAGCCGGCCAGGCGAGGTTGAAGCCGCCGGCGTTGGCGGTCAGCTCGTTGTACATCTTGCCGGCCTCGTAGCGCTGGAGCTCGTGGATGATGCTCACGCGCTTCTTGTCGTCGAACTCCGCTCGCGCCTTCCGCGTCATGTCGTCCAGGGTGGAATCGCCACCCATGAAGTAGCTGCCGCCCGTCGAGTTGTAGTTGTAGAAGGCGGCGGCCACGGCCTCCGCCGGCGCCGTGTCCGGGCCCCAGCTGACGCCAGTGAACTTGCTCTTGGTCTGACGGATCTGCGGCGTCCATTCCGAAGCGTAGTTGAGAGGCTTGCGGGTCAGCTTGAAGACATCGCTGCTGCTCTCGATCATCGCCGTCCAGACTTCAGCTGCCGTGTAGTAGAAGAACGGGAAGCTGATGGGGCCCTGCTGGGCGTAGGGCATGGTGATCTCGAAGGGGGTCTTGTAGCCGGCGGCTTCCACAAGCTTCTTCGCTTCTTCACGGCTGAAGACGAAGTTCTTGGCGTTTTCGCCGAAGTCCTTGCCCTTCGGGTCGAGCCACCAGCCTGTGTATGTGGCGCTGCGGACGGGGCCCTCCCAGTAGGCCTGTACCGGCAGACCCTCCTTCGCGAAGTTGTCCGTGTTGAAGTTCGTGGCCAGCAGGCCGTCGCGGTCGATGCACTTCATGAAGGCGATGCGCAGACGCTCGTCCTTGAAGGGCGAGTCCGGGTTCTGGCCGAAGAAGATGCGCGTGTTGAAGGTGCCTGGTTGCGTCGGCCGCATGACCAGGTCTGGCACGTCCTTCTTGGTCTTGACGATGTCCGTTACCTGGATGCCGGCCATCTCGTAGATGTTGCCGGTGCGGAACTGGCTCGACTGCGCCGCCGGGTCGGTGAGCAGGGGCTCGTCGATCTCATCGAAGAACGGTTCGCCGCTCTTGAGGCTGACTCGCTTGAAGTTGGGGTTCCGTTTCCAGCGGTAGCCGGCGTCGTTGCTCTGGGTCATGTAGAACGGACCGCTGCCGATGGCGGTTCGTACGACGTCGAACTGGGTGTCACCTTCCTTCGGGATTATGTAGAGACCACCGAGCACGTCCGAGCCCAGCAGCGCCATGGTCGTGACGTTCGGCTCCTTGAGCTTGATGACCAGGGTCTTCTTGTCCGGCGCCGTGATGGAGAGGATGGGCGCTTCCGCGTTCGCCGCGTTCGCCAGCTCGGCGCGGTTGACGCCCTTCGCCTTGACGCGCTCCCACGAGAAGAGAACGTCGTCGGTGTCCATGGTGCGGCCGTTGACCGGCGGGATGGGCGGCAGCCCGACGCCGGGGTCGAGCGTGGCCGTAATCGTGAGCTTATCCGGCGCAATCTCCCACGACGCGGCGAAGTCGCCCTCTATCTCGCCGTCCGACTGCTTCAGGACGCCTTCCTTGATGCGGAAGAGCTGGCTGTAGCCGCGCCGGGCGACGCGGATCTGCCCGCCGGGGAACATCGGGTCGTGCGTGATGATCACCAGGGGGTGGACGTACTTGTAGGTGCCCCCCTTTATCCCCTTCTTCGTCTCGTCCGAGAGCGTGAAGAGAAGGCCGGATTTGTCCTCCGGCTGAGACGGCCCTTCGTCGCCGCCGCCGCAGGCGGAGAAGATGACCGCGCCGGCCGCTCCCGCGCCGGCCGCGGCGAGGGCGCGGCGCCTGGTCAGGCGTCGCTGCAGTACTTTTGTCCAGTAGCTGGCTTGCATTCTTTACCTCCCTGAACTCGTCGCATCGAAGCGCGCGGGCCGTTACCAGTAGACGGCCGCCAATGCACTCAACCCTGGTGAGCTTCAACTGGCTCTTGATTGCTGACGCTAGCCCTCTCAAGTGCCTCGATACAGTCAATCCTGTAAACGAGACGCGGCAGTCGGCAAAGGGCCACATGGCCCTAAAGCGGAGCCTTTGGTAGCGGGTGCCGTCGAGCTTCAGGGGCGCTGGTTCGTTCGGAAGCGGCCTGAACCTCCGCCCGAAGTCCGAGGCGCTCGTGCTGCGCGGGACGGTCACTAGGCGCCACCACCGGCGACGGGCGCCGCCGCCTGCTGTTCTTCCACCTTGACCTGCGGCCAGCGCAGGTCTTTCGTCGCTTCCTGCCAGTCGGCGCCGCGCGGCAGGACGATGCCGCCGGAGCGGGTGCGGTAGATGTGGGGCTCGTCGACGCCGAGCGGCGGCGCGCCGTTGGCGCGAAGCGCCCTCGCGGCGGCGATGAGCCTGCGACGGGTGCGGATGATCAGCGCGTCAGTCGTGCCCAGGTGCTCCCGAGACCGATCCATGATCGGGCCCATGCTGTCGGTGACGGCCATGTCCTGCTGCAGGATACCGTTGATGCCGGTGAAGCTTTGCCTCGCGTGCTGGGTCTCGCGGTCGATGAGGTAGTCGTTGCGCTGGTTCTGGGTGCAGCGGAAGCGGCCCAGCCAGTCGCCGGCGTTGGGCAGCAGTTCGATGGCGCCGGTGCGGCCGCCGGCAGCGGCGGCGGTCGCCGGCCGGCCCATGGCGTTGGGGCCGCCGGAGCCCTGCGGCCGCGCCTGGACGATCCAGGTCAGCGTGTGCTCGTCGTCGACGGGGACGTAGGCGCGCACCTTGATGTCGGGGCCGAGGACGCCGGTGGGCGTCATGGCGTAGAAGGGAAAGAGGAAGTGGGTGACGCGCCAGTAGGTGCTGTCGGCGTCCGCCGGACGGTAAGCGCCGTTGGACGTGCCGAACTCCGTGTCGACGACGTCGAAGGTCGCGCAGCGATTGCGCGTGATGTAGTAGTCGAAGCTGCCGGGCTGCGTGTCCTCCGGCTGCACGGCGCCGATGTGGAGGAACGCCTGGTGCACCGTGTCCAGCTCGCCCTCGAGGCCCTGCATCCAGTTGCACTCGCGCAGGACGATCTGGGTCGCGACGCGGTCCTGGGGGAGGAGGAACGGCTCGAGCTCCGGCAGCGGCGGCGGCGTCTCCCGCGGCCCCATGTATGTCCAGACGACGCCGTTCAGCTCGCGACAGGGATAGGCGGTCGTCCGCACCTTGCTCTTGAAGTTGCTCTCGGCGGGCTCGGACGGCATGTCGACGCAGCGTCCTTCGACGTCGAACTTCCAGCCGTGGTAGACGCAGCGCAGCCCTTCCTCCTCGTTGCGGCCGAAGTAGAGGGAGGCGCCGCGGTGCGGGCAGGCGTTCTGGACGAGGCCGACGCGGCCCGAGGTGGCGCGGTAGGCGACGAGGTTTTCGCCCAGGAGGCGAATGCGCAGCGGCGGGCCGTCCGGCACGGGGAGCTCGTCCGAGCGCAGGGCCGGGAGCCAGTACTGGCGAATGAGGTCGCCCATGGGCGTGCCCGGGCCGACGCGACAGAGGGCTTCGTTGTCTTCTTTGCTCAGCATGCGGTAATCACCTCGATGCTGTTTACCTAAGTCTTAGCCCGCCTACGGCGCTTGTCAACGTTCCGTACAGAGTTCAGAGTCCAGGCCGGATGAGCTGCACTCTGCACTTCGCACTCTGCACTCTCCTCTACAGGTCCCTCGACACAAGCTCCGCGTAATGAGCCCAGACGCCGAACAGTCGCGGCGGGCCGGCGGCCATGACGTCCTTGAAGTGCGGCAGCTCGGCCAGGCGCGGCCGGTCGGTCATCTCGGCGATCTGGGCCTCGCTGATGCGGCGGTGCTCGGGGCCGGCGGCGCAGTAGGCGTACCAGTTCATGCGCGCCTGCTCCTCCAGCTGCAGCATGTTCATAACCGCCTCTTCGAGGGTCGCGCCCGTGGTCGTGGCGCCGTGGCCCTGGAGGAGGACGGCCTTGCTCTCGCCCAGCAGCTGCGCAACCTCCATGCCCTCCTCGTCCGACTGGATGGTCTTGACGTGGGGATAGACGGACAGCGGCTGTCGCACCAGCTGGATGCCCTCCTGGCACATCGGCACCAGGGGCGCCTCCAGCACGCTCATGACGACGACGAAGCGCGGGTGGACGTGAACTACGGCCTGCACCTCCGGGTAGGTGCGATAGATGCAGGAGTGCATCTTCACCTCGAAGGGCTGGGTGACGCCCGGCGGCCCCTCGACGAGGAAGCCCTCGACGTCACAGACGACCATGTCTTCGGGCCGCATGCGGGCGAGGGCGTCGATCTTGTAGCCGCGCCCCTTGACGACGAAGCGGTCCGGCGCGTCGGGCAGGCGCATGCTGGCGTGGCCATTGGCCGCCAGGACGCCGGTAGCGAGGCCCGTCTCCGCCAGCACCCGGTTGGCGACGGCGACCTGGCGCTTCACGTCTTCGAAGGTCATGAAGGCCTCCTTGCGACCATGAAGGCCAGGCTTAAGCCTGGCCTTCGTTTCCGGAGAGCGGCGCCCTGCCTCTACCCCCAGGGGCCGAGGAAAGGCTCGCCGTTGTACGTATCGGAGAGGGGTTCCAGCGTCTCCGGCCAGTCGCAGTTGGCGGCGGACCGTCGCGCCGAGCGCGGCCGCGGCCGGCCGTCCCAGCCCAGCTGCTCCATGTAGTAGTAGAGCAGGACGCAGTGCCCGTCCGGGTCGAAGGCGTGGGCGACGTAGTCGACGCCGGGATGCAGCCCCGCCGACGGGTCGGTGTCGACGCGGACGCCGTTCTCGCGCAAGAAGGCGACGGCGTCGCGCAGCTGGCGGTAGTTGGCCACCTGGACACCGAAGCCGGCCGACGTGCTGTGGCCGCTGAAGCCCAGCTTCGACCGCAGCGCCATCGGATAGAGGGCGACGGAGTGGTGCTCCGTGTTCGTGCGCAGGAAGACGCAGCGCTCGCCCATGACCTCCGTCGCCTCCGTGAAGACGAAGCCGAGGCGGTCGCGGTAGAAGGCCTCGGCGGCTTCGAGGTCGTTGACGAAGAGGCCGACGGGCCCGATGCGCGTGATCTTGAAGGGCCGCGGCAGCATGATGCCATCGACGTCATACTTCGCCGGCATCGTGTCGACGTGGCGGTAGCCGGAGTGGACGTCGATGCCCTTGGCGAGCGCCTCCTGCACCTCGTCGAACTCGTTCACCTGGGGCAGCGAGGGCGGCTCGCGGAAGCCGCGGTAGTACATCGACTGGGGCTTGCTGAGGCCGTCCCAGCCGACCTGCTCGATGCCGTAGTAGAGCTCATTCGTGTGGCCGTCCGGGTCGTAGACGTAGGTGTGCCAGTTGGAGCCGGGCATGTCGCGGCCGGTGCGCTGCAGACGCACGCCCTGCTCCGGCAGCCACTTGGAGGCGGCGCCGACCTCGGCCAGGCTGCCGACCTGCCAGGTGATCTGGTTGATCGTGATCTCGCCGTGAGAGCGGGCCGGGTTGAGGGCGTCCATGACGCCCTTGTTGAAGAGGACGAAGGCGTGGTGGTCGCCACCGTAGCGCGTGAAGTAACCGCGCGGGTTGCCGACCTCCTTCAGCTGCTCCGGCGTCAGGCGGGAGGCGAACATGTCGGAGATGTCGGAGATGCGGAAGCCGAGGAGGTCGATGTAGAAGTGGACGCAGTCGTCCATTCTCGTGACGTTGAAGCCGAAGTGGCCGAGGCGGCGGATCTTGAACGGCCGGTCGAGGAGCACGCCGCCGACGTCGTGCTTGGCCTGCACCTGGGTGGTCATTTCGAGCCTCCTTCTGGCAGAACGCGGCGCTGCGGTTTTCGCTGCGCTGTATTTTACGCTGTCCTCAGCGCGGCTGCGCAGGTGGCGCGAACGAGGCCAGCTCCTCCTCCGTCAGCTGCAAAACGACGCCGGTGCGATCCTCCTGGGGCATGACGACCGCCTCGAAGCTGAGGTCGCCGAGGCCGTGGGCCATCGCGATCTCCATCTCCCGCCCTACCACCTCGAAAACGCCCACGTCGACGCCGACCTCGTGGGCGAGGTCGAGGGCAAGCAACGTGTCCTTGGCGGAGAGCGCGAGGGTAAAGAAGGGCGGCGAGAAGACGCGCCGCAAGATACCCCGCTGCAGGCCGCCGGTTATGCCGCGGTTGGTGCCGCTGCTCACGCCGATGACCTTCAGGAGCGTAACGAGGTCGACGCCGGCCTTTGCGCCCAGTGTGAGCACCTCGGCGTTCGCGACGGTCGTGACGACGGCGAGGAGATTGTTGCAGAGCTTGACGACGTCGCCGGCGCCAGCCGGGCCGCAGTAGAAGATCTTCTCCTCCGGCCCCAGGCACATGAGCACGGGCTTCATCCTCTCGAAGAGGGCTTTGTCGCCGCCGACCATGACGGCAAGCGTGCCGTTGGCGGCGCCCGTGACACCGCCGCTCACCGGCGCGTCCAGCATGGCGATCCCCTTCTCGGCGAGGAGGGCGTGCAGGCGGCGCATCAGCGACGGCGCATCGCTGGAGAGGTCGACGTAGGTGCTGCCGGGCCGCATCGACGCCAGCAGGCCGCCGGGGCCGATAGCTACGGGCTCGACCTCCTTGGGCCCGGGCAGGGACGTGAAGACCACGTCGGCGTCGCGTGCCGCCTCCGCGACGCTGCCGACGGCGCGCAGGTTGGGCACCTTCTTCGCCAGCTCGGCCGCGGCCTGCGACCGCACGTCGTAGCCGGCGACCTGGTGGCCGGCCTCGGCCAGGCGTCGCGACATGTTGCTGCCCATGCGTCCAAGGCCGATGAAACCGATGTTCATTGCGCTCTCCTCTCGAAATCTAGCCCGCCGCGGCTGCCGGCGGCTGCTCCTTGGCCAGAGTGGCCATCGCCTCCAGCACGCGGTCGACTTCCGCCTCGGTGTTGAAGGCGTGGGTGCTGAAGCGGATGCCGGCGGGGTAGGCGACGCCGCGCGCGGCGATGCGCCAGCGCCGCCAGAGCTCGTCGACTACCGCCTGCGGCTCCCAGCCCTCGACGGCGGCGCTGGTGAGCCCGCACGATAGCTCCGGCGCCGTCGGGCCGGTGAGCGCACAGCCGGGTATCGTCGCGAGGCCGCCCTTCAGGCGCCCCGCCAGCGCCAGCGCCCGCGCCTCCATGGCGGGGAGGCCGATCGCCAGGGCGCTCGCGATCGCCCTGGCGAAGCCGGCGACGAGGGCCGGGCTCTGGGAGGCGATGCGGAGGCGGAAGAGGGCCGGCGGCCCTGACTGCGTCGGGGGCATCCGCGCCGCCGCGAGGGCGTTGGTGCTGAAGACCGGCTCCAGCGAGGGGTTGTACTCGGGCGAGACGTAGAGGGCGCCGGTGCCCTGTGGCCCCAGCAGCCACTTCTGGCCCGAGATCGAGTAGTAGTCGACGCCGAGGTCCGGGACGTCGACGGCGAGCTGGCCACCGCTCTGGGCGCCGTCCACGGCGACGGGCACGCCGGCGCGGTGCGCCGCGGTCGCGATCTCGCGCAGAGGCAGGCGCAGGCCGCAGGAGAACTGGACGTGGCTCAGGGCGACGAGGCGGGTGCGCGGCGTGATCGCGGCGACGATGGGCTCGATGACCTCGGCCGCGCTCGACGCGTTCGCCGGCACCTGGACGCGGCGGGCGATGACGCCGAAGCGCTGCTCCAGGACGGATGCGGGCGTCGCCAACGCCGGGTGCTCCAGGTCGCACGTGACGAGCTCATCGCCGGGCTTCCAGGACATGCCGTAGATGACGACGTGCAGGCCCTCCGTCGTGCCGTGGGTGATGAGCACGTCCGCGGCGTCGACGTTGAGCAGGCCGGCGACCGCCTCCTGCGCCTCGCGGCCGATGGCGCGAGCCAGCTGCAGGCCTTCCGGGCTGGCGCCCCCGACGGCGGCCTCCTGCTGCAGCACCTCGTGGATGCGCTCGACGACGGGCGAGGGCGAGGGGCCGGTGAAGCCGGTGTTGAGGTAGATGATGTCGCGCGTGGCGCGTATGGAGTCGCGGAGCTCGGCGAACGTCATGAGCCTTCCTTCCAGGCGCGGTGCGGGCATTGTCCTGCGGCGGCGGCGGCGCGGTCAACGCCCAATGGGGGGAATGAGTCAGTTGAAAACGTTCGTCCTGAGCTTGTCGAAGGACGCTCCCCTTGACCAGGGAACGTGGTTCGACAAGCTCACCACGAGCGTGTGTGTAAGCCGCTCCCGAACTGGCCGCTTATCGACTGCTGTACGATCTGGCCGATGTACACCTACGTAGACGTGCAGCCCAACGATAGCTGCCCCATGGCGGCGAGCCAGGTCTACAAGAACCTGGGCGAGCCGTTCCGCGTGCGGCTCGTCCGCATCTACGAGGGCGAGCCGGAGGGCAGGCTCTTCGCCGTCACGGGCTGGTCGAGCCAGGGGCCCGCGGACGCCTTCGCCGTGCGCGTGGAGGACTCGAGCGAAGGGTCGGCCTACGTCGTCTACGGCGGCGACTGGGGCATCCGGCTGCGGCCCGCCGACTCGTCAGAGCCCTGGCGCCTGGACGACGCGGAGCAGTGGGGCGAGACCCATCTCGTCCTCGCGGACGCGGAAGACCTGGTGCCGGCCTAGGTCAGCCCCAGACCCTGCGCGCCGTCTCCGCGATGAGCTCCAGCTTGCGCCGCTGCTCGTCCCAGGTGAGCAGGTTGCCGAGGTCGGTGGAGGCGAAGCCGCACTGCGGGCTGATCGCCAGGTTCTCGATCGGTACATACTTCGCCGCCTCGTCGATGCGCCGCCGCAGCTCGTCCACGGGTTCAAGCTGCGGCTCCTTCGAGCTGATGAGGCCGAGGACGACCATCTTGTCCCTGGGCATGAAGCGCAGCGGCTCGAAGCCGCCGGCGCGCTCCGTGTCGTACTCGAGCAGGAAGCGGTCGACGTCGAGCTGCTGGAAGGCCCTCTCGGCGCAGGCCTCGTAGCTGCCCTCCGTGGCCCAGGCGCTGCGGTTGTTGCCGCGGCACATGTGCAGGCCGATGGTGAGGCCCGGCGTGCCGCGGAAGCCCGCCAGCGTCGCGTTGTCCACGGCGATGGTCTCGTCCAGCAGGCGGTCCGGGTCCTGGCCGAACCGCTGCATGCCTTCACGCATCCTGCCCTGGTAGATCACGTAAAGCAGGGAGTCGAGCTGGAAGTAGGAGCAGCCCTCGTCGATGAGCGCCTTGATCTCGCCGCGCACCAGACCCACGAACTCGTTGATCAGGTCTTCGCGCGTCGCGTAGAACCGGTCGGTGAGGCCGGGCTTGAACCAGCCCGGTACGCGCATCATGACGCCGGGGATGGTGATCTTCCACGGCCCCGGCGCGTGTCGCTTGACGAACCGCGAGTCCTCCGATAGTCGGCGTACCTGGCGGATCTTCGCGCTGACGACGAGCCCCGCGCCGCCGACCGCCTGCATCGCCTGGGCGGCCAGCTCGGCGCCGCGGCCCTGCCAGCCACCGCCGCGGAAGCCGCCGGCGGGGATGGCCGGGCTCGGGTCCTGGATCAGGCCTTCGACCGCGTCGCTGAGGGGCGCGTACCAGATGGTGCGGCGGTACTCGCCGTCCGTGAAGACGCCGAGGCCGGCCTGGCGCTGCAGCTCCAGCGCCTTCAAGACGGACTCGTCCTCGACCCGCCTGTACTGCTCCTGGCTGATCCGCCCCTCCTTCAGGTCCGCACGGGCCTGCAGGAGCTCGGGCGGGCGCAGCAGGCTGCCGACGTGGTCGGCGCGAAACTTCCCTGCCATCTCCCCTAACGACCCTCCTGTCCCTGAACGCTTGCTTTCATTGTTGTGATCGCCCTCGCGCGGCGCCTCTAGCCCTCCGACACGTACGTGGTGCCCGCGAAGCCGTTGGCGAGGAACCACTCGTACTCGGCCTGCGAGTAGCCGAGGAGCTCCTTGTAGACGTACTCGTTGTCCTGACCCAGCGTCGCGGCCGCCTTCCAGATGCGCAGCGGCGTCTTCGACATGTGGCTGATGGGCGACTTGAGGTAGAAGTGGCGGCCGGCGGCAGGGTGGTCGAGCTGCTGCCACACGTCACGCTCGCGCAGGTGGGGGTCGGCGAAGACCTCGGCGACGTTGAGGACGGGGCTGGCGGGCACGCCGGCGGCCTGCAGCAGGTGGAAGGCGTCGTAGTGGTCCTTGTCAGCCGTCCAGGCGCCGATGGCGGCGTCGAGGTCGTCGTGGTTCGCCCGACGGCTCGCCGCGTCGGCGAAGCGCACGTCAGCGCCGAGGTCGGCCCGGCCGATGACGTCGCAGAGGGCTTGGAACTCGGCATCGGAGCCGCAGGAGAGGGCGAGCCAGGCGTCGTCGCCGGCGCAGCGGTAGACGCCCTGGGGCGCCCGCATGGGGTCGCGGTTGCCGAGGGTGCCCTGGACGCGGCCGTTCATCGAGTAGTCCATGAGGGCCTGGCTCAGCGTGTGGCTGACGTTCTCCGCCTGCGACATGTCGATGAACTGGCCCCGGCCGGTCTGCATGCGGTAGCGCAACGCTGCCAGCAGGGCGAAGGCGCCGGCAGCGCCCGCGCAGGCGTCGGCGAAGTAGACGCTCGTGGTGTTGCTCGGGTCCGTGTCCGTGTAGCCGCGCAGCAGCGTGTGGCCGACGATGGCCTCCGTGTTGGAGGCGAAGGCGCGGAAGTGGCTGTAAGGCCCTGTTGCCCCGAAGGCGGGCATGCAAAGCATGATCAGGCGCGGGTTGACCTTGCTCAGCACGTCGTAGGTGAGGCCGAGGCGCTGGATGACGCCCGGCGCGTTGTTCTCGACGAACATGTCGCTGCGCTCAACGAGGCGGAAGAAGGCTGCCTTGCCCTCCTGGCGCGTCAGGTCCATCGTCACGCTGCGCTTGCTGCGGCCGACGCTGTTGGCGTTGGCGCTGAGGTCCCAGGGCTTCGCGGCCGGGTCCGGCTCGGCGCCTTGCGCGCGCAGCTGGTCGATGGTGACGCTTATCGTCCGCCAGTTGCGGTCCCAGTAGTGAATGCTCTCGACGCGGATGACCTCGGCGCCCATGTCGCTCAGCAGCGCCGTGGCGAAGGGCCCCGCCCAGACGACTGTCATATCGACGACGCGCAGGCCTTCCAGGGGCAGGCGCATCAGACGACCCCCCCTTCTCGCAGCCGGACGATATCGTCGTCGCCGTGGCCGAGGCCGCGAAGCACCTCGCGCGTGTGCTCGCCCAGGAGGGGCGCGCGGCCGGCGCGCCAGAGCGTCTCGCTCATGACGAAGGGGGCGCCAGGGTAGGCGAGCGGGCCGGTGTGCGGGTGGTCGACCTCGACGAAGTAGCCGCGCGCCGCCAGGTGCGGGTCGGCGAAGACGTCCGCCATCGTGTTGAGGGCGCCGCAGGGATAGCCGACACGCTGCGACTTCTCCATCACCTCTCGCTTCGTGTGCTGCACCAGCCACTCGATGAGGATGGCGTCGAACTCGTACTTGACTTCGAGGTTGCCCGTGAAGTTCTCCGGCGCCGTGAAGTGCGGGTCGTCGATGAGGTCGGGACGGTCGACGAGACGGCAGATGCGGTCCCAGTGGGACGTGAGGGTGAAGAACTGGACGTAGCCGTCCGCGGTGGGGTAGACGCCCGTGGGCAGGATGGTGCGGCCGACGCCGGGGCTGCCGCGCTCGCCGACGACGCCCGAGTACTGGTAAATCATGTGCGCCTGCACGCCCCGATCCTGATTGCCCACCATGATCTCGAACAGCGAGAGGTCGAGGTGCTGGCCGGCGCCGCTCGTCAGGGCGCCGACGTAGGCGCCCATCGTCGCCGCGGCGGCCACCATGCCGGCGAAGAACTGCTCCACCGTCAGGCCCAGCTTCACGGGCTCGCGCTCCGGCAGGCCGGTGATGTACATCGTGCCGCCCAGGGCGTATAGCGTGATCTCGCTCATCTTGTAATCGCGGTAGGGGCCCGTCTGGCCGAAGTTCGAGATCGAGGTCATGACCAGGCGCGGGTTCACCGCCTCGAGGGCCGCGTAGTCGAGGCCCAGCGACGGCATGACGCGCGGCGAGAAGCTCTCGACCAGGATGTCCGCCTCGCGCACCAGGTCGAGAAGGATGCGTCGGCCGGCTTCGCTCTTCAGGTTAAGCGTTAGGGACTTCTTGTTCGTATTGAGGTGGAGGAAGAGGCCGGAGCCTTCGGCGTGGGGCTCGTCGCGGAAGAAGGGGGGCAGGCGGCGCGCCGGGTCACCGCCGTCCGGCCGCTCGACCTTGATCACGTCGGCCCCGTAGTCGGCGAGAAGCTTGGTGCAGCCGGGGCCGGCGATGTACTGCGTCAGGTCGATTACCCGCACGCCGGCGAGCGCGGCGGGCGGGCTGGTCTCCTGGTTCAGGGCGGGCGGGCTGGTCTCCTGGTTCAGGGCGGGCACCCCTTCCTAGCGATGGTGAGACGGCTAGCGGCCGGTCCAGACGGGCGTGCGCTTCTCCGCGAAGGCGCGGACGCCCTCGCGCGCGTCCTCGGAGCCGTTGACGCGCGACCACCAGGCGTACGTGCCGTTGTAGGCCTCCGCCAGCGGCAGGTCGAGGCCCATCGTCGCCGCCTGCTTCGTGGCGCGCACCGAGATCGGCGCGCACTCCATGATCTCCCGCGCCCAGCGCTCGGCCGCAGGCATCAGCTCCGCGAGCGATACGACCTCGTTGACGAGGCCCCAGCGCAGCGCCTCCTGGGCGTTCATGAGGCGGCCGGTGAGCAGGTAGCCCATGGCGACCTTGAGGGGCATCTGGCGCGGCAGGCGGTGGACGCCGCCGGCGCCGGCGACGATGCCGCGCCTCGGCTCCGGCAGCCCGAATTGGGCGTGCTCGGCGGCGACGATCATGTCGCAGGCCAAGGCCAGCTCCAGGCCGCCGCCGACGGCGTAGCCGTTTACGGCGGCGATGATCGGCTTCCAGACCTGGACGTGGCGCGGGTTGGTCAGGCCGCCGAAGCCGCGCTGCAGCCCCCGCGCTCTCTCGAAGCGCTCGCCGCGGGCGTCTGCGGCGGCGCGCCAGCGCAGGTCCATGCCGGCGGAGAAGGCGCGCTCGCCGGCGCCGGTGACGATAGCCACGAAGCTCTCGTCGTCCTGGGCGAAGTCGTCCCACGCCTGCGCCATCTCGGCGCCGGCCGGCGCGTGCATGGCGTTCAAGACCTCGGGCCGGTTGAGCGTGAGGTAGGCGATGCGGCCGCGCTTCTCGTACCTGATGAACTCGAAGTCGAGCATGAAGCTCCGCTCTAGTCTCGCCGAGCGCGAGATCTGGGTGCGGGGCGAATTATACTTCGGCGCCCGGTTCGAGTGAACAGCAAGAGAGGCGACCTCGCGGTCGCCCCTGCAGGCGCCGAAGCTTTCAGGCGTCCTAGCTGACTTTGGTGAAGGGCGGGCAGAACTCCGCCGGGCCCTTGTTCATTATGTAGAGCTTGTCCTCCGCCGTCAGGAAGTCGAAGGCGGTGAGGACGGGCACGAGGTTGTCGGACGTCAGGCCGGTCTCTGGCCGGACGGCGCGGCCGGAGCCCGGCGCCTCCGAGCCGAAGAGCATCTGGTGGACGCCGCGTTGCTTGATGGCGGCCTCCAGGAAGAGGAGGTCGTAGCCGCAGGTGTCGAAGAAGAGGTTGCGGCTCAGGTCTCGCTGACCGAGGTGGCCGTCCGTCTTGATGAAGCGGTCCAGGGCGCCGCCGCAGTGGCAGACGCAGACCTTCAGCTCCGGGAAGCGCTCGAAGACATCGCCGTGAGAGAGGAGCTGCGTCGCCAGGTACTGCTCGAAGAGGAAGCCGATCTGGTAGTTCTGGGGGATGATCCGGATGCGCGGGTCGAGGCAGTTGGTGCCGTGGATGATGATGGGCAGGCCGTTTCGCTGGCAGTATTCGTAGATCGGGTCCCAGTAGCGCTCGTGCATGCCAGGGCTGTCGCGGCGGCCGGACGGGTCGGGCGTGAGGTAGACGGCGACCATGCCCAGCTCCTTGACGCAGCGCTCCAGCTCCGGGACGCAATGGCTCGTGTCCTCCGCGTGCGGGTTCTGGGGCAGCATGGCGGCGCCGAGGAAGCGGCTGGGGAAGGCCTCGCACTGCTTGAAGATGGAGTCGTTGGTCACGCGCGTCCAGGACGGCAGCAGGTGGGGCTCCATCCAGCCGAGCATGGTGAAGGGCCGCGGCCCGATGATCTGGACGTCGATGCTGCGCTCGTCCATATAGTTGACGTGGGTCTGCGCCGAGGCCTTGAACGCCTCGTCCGAGAACTCCGGGCCGCGACGCGGGCTCATTATCGGGCTCGGGCCCGCCGTGTTGGAGGCCAGCAGCACGAGGCCCTGGGCGCGCACCGCGTTCGGCGCCGAGACGTGGCCGTGGACATCGAAGACCTTTACGTCGTTGTACACGCTTCTTCTCACTTTCTCGGCCGGCGATGGCCGCGCTCGGTAGTCGGGCGAGGCTTGGTCGCCCTGTAGTAGCTGGGGCGGGGGTCTGGGACGCATCTGCCTGCCGGCAGGCAGGGCGTAGTCTACCACTAGCTCGGAGGGCAGGCTACGGCCTGCGACAGACGCTTCGCCGCGGTGCTAGAATCCGAGCGGACGGAACCGTTGCCCCGCGAGAACCTGAAGGAGAAGGCGATGAACGCAACAGTGGTCAACCCGACGGGGTCTTCGGCCGAAGCTCCAGGCTCGCTGGCGCCCAGGCGATTTCGGGACTTGAATGGCAAGACCGTCTGCCTGCTGGACAGCACCAAGTTCAACTCGGACCGGGTGCTGGACGCCATTGGCGAGCTGCTGCAGGAGCGCTACGCGGTCAAGGAGATCGTCCGCGAGCGAAAGCCGTACTTCGGGCGGCCGGTGCCCATCGCGCAGGCGCAGAAGCTGGCTTCCCGCTGCGACGTGGTGATCACTGCCGTAGGCGATTGAGGCTCCTGCAGCGCGGCCAGTGTGGCCGACGGAATCATCTTCGAGAAGCTGGGCGTCCAGGCGGCGACTATCGTCACCGACGCCTTCAGCAAGAGCGGCGACGCGATGGCGCGGCGCCAGGGCTTCGCCAGCTATCGCTACGCCATGGTGCCCCATCCCGTGAGCAGCCTCACGCCGGAGGAGTGCAAGACGCGGGCGCGCGAGATTCTGCCCGAGGTGATGTCGATCCTCGGGCTCGAAGACGCGGCGCAGGCGCCAGCCGAGCCGGCGGACGCCGCGCCCGCGGCGCCAACCAACGGATCGAGGCCCGTTTCGGTCGAAGGCCTCTCCGACGCCGAGCTGAGGGACCTCGAACGGGTGGTTGAGCACTACTACGAGCAGGGCTGGACAGACGGCCTGCCCGTGGTGCCGGCGACCGCGGAGCGCGTACGCGACTTCGCCGACTACGTCGGCCGCGACCCGAAGGAGGTCGTCGCGACGCTCGCTCACCTCGACCGAACCTGCACGGTGGAGCTGGCGGCCGTCGCCGCCATCATGGCGGGCTGCCGGAAAGAGCACTTCCCGGTCGTCCTCGCCGCGCTGGAGGCGTTCAACGCGCCGCGGGGCTGGGACACCGGCCTCGTCCAGAGCACGACCGGCCAGTGCCAGATGGTCATCGTCAACGGCCCCATCCGCGAGCGGCTAGGCTTCAACAGCACGGGCAACCTCTTCGGGCCCGGCTTCAGGGCCAACGCCACCGTCGGACGGGCGCTGCGCCTCGTCATCCTGAACGCCTTCGGCGTCCGGCCGCACGAGTTCGACCAGAGCACGCACGGCACGCCGGCGAAGTACACCTTCTGCATCGCCGAGAACGAGGAGGAGAGCCCGTGGGAGCCGCTGCACGTCGAGCGCGGCTTCGCGAAGGACGCCAGCGTCGTCACGGCGCACTTCGCGCGCAGCAACCTCCACGTGGAGAACCGCCGGAGCAACAAGCCGGAGCAGGTGCTGCTGACGATCGCCGACTCGATGTCGTACGCCGGCTCCTTCGAGGCCGGCCGCGGCTACACGGTCGTGATGGGTCCGGAGCACGCCCAACTCCTGGCGCGGCAGGGCTGGACGAAGCAGGCGGCGAAGCAGTTCATCTGGGAGCACTGGGGTCGAACGCGGGGCGAGCTGCGTCGCTTTGGCCTGCTGCGCGACGATGGCGACGAGGAGCAGTTTCTGCGCTTCGGTCAGTCGCCGGACTCGCTACTGCTGGTCGTGGCCGGGGCGAAGAACGCGGGCCTATCGACGGTGATCCCGACCGTCTCGCCGGACTTCTTCTCGCAGGCCATCGCCGAGCCGCGCGGGGCATAGGCGTCTCGTCTTTGCGGGGCCCCTTCGACCGAGATCAGGACAGACTCGGGCCGAAGCGATCTCACGAGTAACGCCAGACGAAGCTTGTGCGATTGCTACGGCTCGCCTACGGCGAGCCTCGCAAAGACAAGGGGCCGTTCTACGACCGCAGCTTCAGCAGGCGGCGGGCGTTGCCCTCGTAGATCTTCTGCCGGTCTTCCCGTGAGCAGGTGATGCCGTCCAGCACGCGCAGCGTCTCGCGGATGTAGCCGGAGCCACCTTCGGGGTCGAAGGGGGCGTCCGAGGCGAAGAGCACGTGGTCGGAGCCGAAGAAGGCGAGGCCGCACTCCGTCGCCGGGATCGACCCGAAGAGGGCGGTGTCGGCGTAGAACATGCGGAAGTAATCGAGCGGGCGCTTCTTCAGCCGTCCCAGCGCCGCGCCGTCCTCCGGGTCGTCGCTGCGCTTGCCGAGCTGCTCCAGGCCTGGGCCGGCGCGCCCCTCGAAGTAGGGCAGCATGGCGCCCATGTGGTGGGTGATGATCTTGATGTCGGGCAGCCGGTCGAAGAGGCCGGACATGACGATGCGTCCCATGGCGATCGTCGTCTCGTAGGGCCAGCCGAAGACCCACCAGAAGTCGTACTTGGAGCGCGGCTCGGTCACGTAGTCGGGGAAGTCGGCGCCGCGCGTGGGATGGAGCCAGATCGGCAGGTCGAGCTCGGCCATCCTCTGGTAGATGGGGTAGAGCTCGGGCTCGGCGGGCGAGCGGCCGTTGACGTTGGAGAATATCTGCACGCCGGCGGCGCCGAGCTGCTTGATCGAGCGGTCGATCTCGTCCATCGCCGCGTCGATGTTGTTCAGGGGCAGCGAGGCGACGAAGGTGGGGAAGCGGTCCGGGTACTTGGCGCAGATCTCAGCCATGCCGTCGTTGGCGATCTGGGCCAGCTCCGGGCTGTCCTCCGGCCCGGCCAGCACCTCGATAGGCGGCAGGTTCATCGAGAAGACCTGCTGGTACTCCGGCCCGAACTGGTCGATCTTGCGGAAGCGCTCGTCGAGGTCGTAGAGCATCGGGATGGCGCTGATCCGCTTCATCATGTAGGCGCCGCGGTCGCTCATGTTGGTCAGCCGGTCGAAGTAGGGTCGGGGCATGATGTGGTTGAAGATGTCGATCTTCACGTCGCTCTCCCTCGTCTGTCTCGTCGCGGGGTCGCGTAGATGTTAAGCGC
>DATBWN010000037.1:0-12200 GCA_036514755.1 Dehalococcoidia bacterium
ACGACGCCGGTGCTGCCGATGGCGCCGATGCGGTCGCCGGCGCCGACGAGCTGGCCCTCCAGCACGCTGATCTCCGAGAGGTGGTGGTAGGCCGTGAACAGGCCGGCGCCGTGGTCGATGATCACCGAGTTGCCGCGTACGCTCAGCGCGCCGGTGAAGGCGACGCGCCCGGCGGCGGCGGCGGCCACCGGTGAGCCGATGTCGCCGATGAAGTCCGTGCCCCTGTGGTAGTCCGTGGCGGGGGCGCCGTTATAGCTGCGGCCCTCACCGTAGCGGGCGCTGATCGCGCCTCTGCCGGGCGGCAGGAACGGCCCCGACCACAGGCGCTGTGAAGTGAAGCCAGAGTAGATGGTCGCCCGCTTCGCCAGCTCCGCTTGGACGATGTCCGGCGCCAGCAGCGCCGACGTCTGCGGGTCGAGGTCGATCTGCTCGATGGGGAACTCCCGGTCGACGACGGCGATGCTCTGGACGATGGAGGCGGCCGTCGTCTTGCCAGAAGGCGTGTAGGTGATGGAGACGGCGTGCAGGCCGGGCTCCTCGGTCGCGCCGACGCCGATGAGGGCCCACCAGCGGCCGTTCTCGTTGAGCATGGGGTACTGGCGGCCGTCGAAGCGCAGCGTCGCCGAGCTGGCGTCCTCGTTCAGGTAGACCAGCGTAACGCCGCCCTGGACGATCTGGGCCGGCTGGAACTGGATGCCACGCGCCGGCGGCTGCGTCGACGGCGGCCGCGTCGGCAAAGCGGTGGGCGAAGGCGGAGCCGCAGTCGCGGGCGCGGTCGGCGTCGGCTCGGCGGCCGCGCCGCCCAGGCAGGCCGAGAGCACGACAGCCGCGAGGAGGAGATGTGCGAGGCGGGCGCCCCGCGCCAAGCGCCGGGTCATCTCGCGTCGATGATACAGCGGCCGTCGCCTTGAGAAGAGGCCGGCACCATGGCTCCCTGTAGCCCTCGACGGATGGTCATAACGCGTGTCTATCTCTTTGCTATAATTCCCTACGTAAGAGATGCCGGTTGGAATGTGAAGCAAACCGGCATTTCTGCATAGTGGCCACGGCCGGCTGGGGAGTGCCGCAAAGGGGCTGGGAGCATACACGTGGAAGACCCCAAGATCATCGCTGAACGGATACTGGCCAACGTCGAGAAGGTCATCGTGGGCAAACGGGCGGAGGTCCGGCTCGCGGTTGTCTGCCTCCTCTGTCAGGGCCACCTCCTCATCGAGGACGTGCCCGGCGTCGGCAAGACCACCCTTGCCCGCAGCCTGGCGAAGTCGACGGGCTGCACCTTCAAGCGCATCCAGTTCACGCCGGACATCCTGCCCAGCGACGTCACCGGCGTCTCAGTCTACAACCAGCGCAGCGGCGACTTCGAGTTCCGCGCCGGCCCGATAGTGGCCCAGATCGTCCTGGCGGACGAGATCAACCGGGCGACGCCGAAGACGCAGTCGGCGCTGCTGGAGGCGATGGAGGAGCGCCAGGTCACCGTCGATGGCGTGACGCGGCCGCTGCCGGCGCCTTTCATGGTCATGGCGACCCAGAACCCCATCGAGTACGAGGGCACCTTCCCCCTGCCGGAGGCGCAGCTGGACCGCTTCCTGATGCGCATCCACCTGGGCTACCCGTCCAACATGGACGAGATCATCATGATGGACGCCCAGCAGGTCACGCACCCGCTGGAGAGCCTGGAGCAGGTCACGGACGCGAACGAGATCATCGGCACCCAGCGCGCCATCAAGGAGATCTACGTCGACCCGCTGATCAAGCAGTACATCGTCGCCCTGGTGGACATGACGCGTGAGCACGAGTCGGTCTATCTGGGCGCCTCGCCGCGCGGCTCGCTCGCCCTCTACCGCACGACCCAGGCGCGCGCCCTCCTGGACGGGCGCGACTTCGTCATCCCAGACGACGTGAAGGAGCTGGCTTACAACACGCTCGGCCACCGCGTCATCGTCAGCCCGTCGGCGCGGGTCAAGAGCGTCTCCGCCTCCGACATCATCCTCGGCTGCCTCGAGCGCGTCCCCGTTCCCGGCACGCGCGCCCGCGGCGGGCAGCCCCGCTAGGACCAGGCGGTGCTGGAGCTCCTGCGCGAGGGCTGGGAAGTCCTCTTCAAGCGCCACCTGTCGCTGACCGTCCTCGGCGTCATCTTCTTCGTCTGCCTCTCGTCGGCGCTCTCGACGGGCTTCTGGCTGCCGGCGCGCCTCGCCTACGTCATCCTCTTGGGCCTGCCCGTCGCCTACTTCTGGGCGCGGGCGAACACGCGCGACCTCCAGGTCTCGGTCGAGCGCCCCCTCGACCGCCTGCAGGAGGGCCAGGAGTTTCAGGAACGGATCACGGTCAAGAACACTAGCTGGCTGACGAAGCTCTGGCTGGAGGTAGACGACCCGTCCGACATGCCGGGCCACACGGCGCGCCAGGTCATCACCCTCGGCCCGCGCGAGTCGCGCACCTGGCGCACGACGACGACCTGTCGCCTGCGCGGGCTGTACAGCATCGGCCCCGTCCGGATCACGACGGGCGACCCCTTCGGCTTCTTCCGCTACACGAACACCTACGGCAAACCGCACAGCGTCCTCATCTACCCGCGAGCGACGGAGCTGCCGAACTTCTACGTGCCGCCGGCCAACCTGCCGGGCGAAGGCCGCTTCCGCAAACGCACGCACTACGTCACGCCGAACGCCTCCGGCATCCGCGAGTACGAGCCGGGCGATAGCTTCAACCGCATCCACTGGCCGACCACGGCGCGGACGAACCAGCTCATGGTCAAGCTCTTCGAGCTGGACCCGGCGAGCGACATCTGGATCATCCTCGACCTCGACAAGTCGGTGCACGTCGGCGAGGGCGAGGAGGGCACGGAGGAGTACGCGGTGCGGCTGGCGGCCTCCATCGCCCGCTTCTTCCTCGTCGCCAACCGCACCGTCGGCTTCATGAGCTACGGCAACCGGCTCTTCGTCGAGAACGCGGAGCGGGGCGCGCAGCACTTTACGCGCATCCTGGAAGCGCTGGCGCTCTCGCGCGCCGTCGGCGACCTGCCGCTGGCGACGCTGGTGACCGAGGAGGGCAAGCGCTTCGGTCGCCACACCACAGTCGTCGTCATCACACCCTCGACCTCGGAGGACTGGGTCGGCTCGCTGCAGTTCCTCGCCGAGCGCGGCGTGAAGGTCGCCGCCGTCCTCCTGGAGCCGAGCACGTTCGGCGGCAGCGAGAACGCGCTCATGGTCTTCGGCGCCCTCGCCGCCTCAGACGTCTACACGTATCTGGTCCGCCGCTCCGACGACCTCATATCGGCCCTCGCCCTGGGCCTGGAGGCACCGGAGGCGGCGCCGCGGCGGGTGCGGTCGTGAGGCAGGCCTCCTGGGACGAAATCCAGCGCATGGAGGAGATCTTCCGCGCGCGGCGGGATGTGCCGGCGCCGCCTCCCCCGCGCTGGATGAAGGTGTTCTCCTTCTTCTCCTGGGAAGAGGCGGTCACGCTCCTCATCGTCCTCATCGCCTTCCTTGACGTCGTTCAGTCGATAAACACGGCCGACTGGGTGCCGGAGATGCCCTCCCTGTTCACGATGGCCTTCCTCGGCCTCGGCCTCGGCCTCCTGCTGGCGCGCCTGGGCCTGCCGGAGCTGCCGTCCCACCTCTTCGCCCTCGTCGTCGGCGCCGCCGGCGTCGTGCTCAACGTCGCCGGCCAGCTGCAGGGCAGCCTCTCAAGCCGCGTCTCTGACCTGTTCGACCGCATCTACATCTGGGGCGAGGCGCTGTTCACCGGCGGCATCTCCAACGACAACATCCCCTTCGTCCTCCTCGTCGTCTCGGCGACCTACCTGACGGCGTACATGTCCGCCTGGAGCATCTTCCGCTGGTACAACGCCTGGGTGGGGCTGATCCCCGGCGGGCTGGCGCTCCTGACCAACCTGAGCTACCTGCCCGGCCAGAAGAGCGTGCCGCTGATCATCTACCTCTTCTGCGCCATCATCCTCGTGGCGCGCGTCAACCTGCTGCGCAGCGCCCGCGACTGGCGCCAGCAGCGAACGCGCTACCCGGACACCATCAGCCTTCACGTCCTGAACGTCACCGTCTGGGTGGGCATCGGCCTGCTGGCCATGGCCTGGATTCTGCCCGTCGGCCACGGCAGCGGCCTCCTCTACTCCGCCTGGCAGAGGGCGACGGCGCCCATCGCCGAGCCCCTGTCCGACCTTGGCCGCGTCTTCAGCGCCATCAACAGCAAGAAGGGCGGCAGCGTCCACCAGTTCGGCTCCACGCTGCCGCTGCGCGGCGAGGTGACCCTGGGCGGCGGCCCGCTCATGGAGGTCACGGCGACGGAGCCCGGCCTGCTGCGGGCCCAGACCTACGACTACTACCTGCGCGAGGGCTGGAAGGTTGGCCCCAGCGTCAAGATCACGAGCGGCACCTGGCCGGCCCTGAAGGTCCTGCAGACCGCGGCGGAGGCCCAGGCCCAGCGACGACGCCCGGTCTCCGTCCAGGTCACCACGACACGAAAGTCGAACGTCATCGTCAGCGCCGGTCAGCCGCTGAGCGTGAGCGTCGACACGCGCGTCGTCTTCGGCGCTGACCAGGCAGACATCGCCTCCCTGCGGCCCGTCTCTACGCTGGCGGAGGGCGATCAGTACCGCGTCGACAGCACGGTGAGCGCCGCCTCCGAGGGCCAGCTGCGCGGCGCGCCCACCACCTATCCCAGCTGGCTCGACCCGTACCTGCAGCTGCCCTCCGACCTGCCGCGCAACATCCGCGTCCAGGCGGCCCAGCAGACGTCGCAGGCGTCCAACCCTTACGACAGGGCCGTCGCCATCGAGCGCTACCTGCGCACGTTCGCCATCGACACCAAGATCAGGCCGGCGCCGCCGAAGCGTGACTCGGTGGAATACTTCCTCTTCGACCTGCGCCGCGGCTACTTCGACTACCACGCCTCGGCGATGGTGGTGATGCTGCGCACGCTGGGGATACCGGCGCGGCTGGCCGTCGGATACGTGATCCGGCCGGAGGACCGCGTCCAGGGCACCAGCGTGTACATGGTCAGCGACGCGAACTCCTTCGCCTGGCCGGAGGTCTACTTCCCCGGCCTCGGCTGGGTCGAGTTCAACCCGACGCCCAGCGAGCCGCTGCTCGTCCGCTCCGACACGGACGCTGCCGGCGGCGACATCTTCGATCCCTCCGTCTTCCTCGATCCCGGCGCCCTGGACGCCTTGCCGGGGGCCGGCGCGGCAGGTCCAGCGCTGGACGCCCTCCAGATCGAGGAGGAGTCGAACACGGTCAGCCGCATCATCGGCAGCGTCATCGTCGGCCTCCTGGCGCTCAGCGTCCTCGCTTTCGCCATCTTCCAGTACAGCTGGCAGCGCGGCCTGCGCGGCCTGGCCTACCCAGTGCAGGTCTGGGAGAAGACGCTGCGCCTGGCGAAGTGGGCCCGCGTCCGGCCGCTGCCGCAAGAGACGCCGCACGAGATCCTTGAGCGGCTGCGGCGGGAGCTGCCCGAGGTCGAGGACATCGACTACCTGGGCGCCAGCTTCGTCCGCTCTCGCTACGGCCAGAAGGAGCTATCGGCGGAGGAGCAGGAGCGCCTCACGGCCGTCTGGCAGCGGGCGCGCAACACGCTCCTTAGCCGCTTCCTGCGCCTGAAGTAAGGCTGCAGAGCCTCCGAAGGCCAGACTTAAGTCTGGCCTTCGTCTGGGTCACGCGTCGTCTGCTCGCCCAGCAGCTCGCGGGCGCGTTCCAGGTCTTCCTCTGCCACCTGGACGCGGCAGCCGATGGCGCTCACGCCCAGGAAGGAGACGGCGTCCGAGGGGCGGATCATCGCCGCGATGCCGCGGTCGCGCAGGAGCGAGACCCACATCTCGGCCGTGAGCTGGTCGGGCGCCGTCGCCAGGTGGGCCCAGCGCACGCTAGTAGTCCGGCTCCGTAGACAGGCTGGGCGGGCCAGGCAGCGGCTGCGCCTGCTGCTGTCGCAGAAGCTCCAGGATCTCGATGGCCTCCTCGAAGGTGAAGTCCCGGTCGATGCCGCGCAGCGCCTCCTCGAGCGTTCGAGGCGCGCTGCCGGGCGCTCCCGGCGTCGCGTCGGCCGGCGGCGTCTGCGTCGGCGACGCGCCGGGCTGGCCGGAGTCGGACGGGGCCGGCGTGCCCTCGCCGGGCGAAGGCTGGCCGGCGTCCGGCGGCTGACCGGCCCCGTCCGGCGGCTGCTGCGCCCCGAGCATCAGCAGCAGCGCTACCTCCAGATTGTGCTTCGCGTCGGCATCGCCGGGATCGAGGAGGAGGGCGCTCTTGTAGGCCTCGTACGCCTCCTCGAAGCGGTCGAGCGCCAGGTAGTGGTTGCCGAGGGAGTAGTAGGTGGCGGCGCCGAGCCTGCTCTCGCTGGGCGGCAGGGCGCGACGCGTCTCCGTCACGGCGCGCGCGTACCGCTCGAGGCGGTGGAGGGCGTTGCCGGCGTTGTAGGCCAGCTCCGGCACGTCCGGCCGCTGGGCGATGAGCTCCTCGTAGGCGGCCAGGGCTCCCTCGTAGTCGCCCTCGGCGAAGAGGCGGTTGGCGCGAGCGTTGTCCTCGTGTAGCGGGTCGCTGCCGCAGGCGCCGATGAGCAGGACGAGGGCAAGGAGCGCCAGGCCCGGATATGGCCGCAGGCGGCGGAAGGGCCGGCTGGCTGGCAGGGCGAGGCGAGCCGGCAGCAGCCAGCCGAGGACGAGCAGCGCCAGCGCGGCGCCGACGAAGAGCTGGAAGCGCTCCACGGGCAGCTTCTGCAGCTCCTGGCCCAGGAGCGTCTGCTCCAGGTGCGCCAGATCGTCGCGGAAGCTCGAGAGGTCGTCATCGCCGAGGCGGATGTATCTGCCGCCGCCCTCGCTCGCCACGGCGCGCAGCGTCTCTTCGTGCAGGCGGCTGATGACCGGCCGGCCCGCCGCGTCCAGCTTCGGCCGGGCCTGGCCGGTGATCGTCCGGTCGCTCAAGGCGGCGCCGTCCGGCGTGCCGACGCCGGCCGCGAAGACGGCGATGCCGTTCTCGTGCAGGGCGCGCGCCTGGTCGGCGTAGGCGCCGGCGTGGTCCTCGCCGTCGCTGACGACGATGACGGCCTTGCCGTCGCTCTCGCTCGCCTCGAGGATGCGGCCCGCCTGCCGCAGCGCGGCGCCGATGTCGGAACCGGCGCGCGTCAGCCCCGCCTCGCGGTCGGCGCGCTCGACCAGCTGGGCCAGCGCCAGCGCGTCCGTGGTCAGCGGCGAGCGGACGATGGCCGTGCCGGCGAAGAAGACGAGGCCGATGCGGTTGCCGCGCTCCGCCTCCACGAGACGGACGATCTGCTCCTGGGCGCGGCCGAGACGGCTCGGCTCCACGTCTGTGGCCTGCATGCTCTGGGAGATGTCGAGGACGATGACGAGGTCGACCCCCTGCCGCTCGCGACGAACCTCCCTCTCGCCCCACTGCGGCCGCGCCGCCGCGATGACGATGAGCGTCGCGGCTCCGAGCATGAGGACCGTTCGTGGCCAAAAGGGCGAAGCCGGCCAACGCTGCGCCTGCGGCCCGGCGAAGCGCTCCCGCGCCCGCCGGCGCCAGCGCGCCAGCCAGACGGCGGCCGCGGCCATCGCCAGCACGACGGCGAGAAGCGCCAGGTAGCCTGGCTGGGCTAGCGCCATCACGTCGCCTGCCTCCAGACCGTGCTGCGCAGCCCCAGCTCGCCGGCGAGCAGGAGCAGCGCCGCCGCGAGGAAGTAGACCGCCAGCTCGTCGTAGGCGCCGAACTGTGGCCGGCCGACGCGCGACTTCTCCAGCCTATCGATGCTGGCGTAGATAGCGGCCAGCGCCTCCTCGCTCTGGGCTGGGAAGTAGCGGCCGCCGGTGATCTCTGCCATCGCCCTCAGGGCGCGCTCGTCCACGTTGGAAGCGCCGCCCGCGCCCGGGTCGATGACGCCGATGGTGTAGACGCGGATGCCCAGCGTCTCGGCGACGCGGGCCGCCTGCAGCGGCTCGATGGCGCCGGCGTTGTTCTCGCCGTCCGTCAAGAGGACGGCGACGCGGCTGCGGGCGCGCGAGTCTCGCAGCAGGTCAAGGGCGTCGGCCAGGCCGACGCCGATGGCGGTGCCGTCCTGCAGGTTCAGCTGGCTCACGCTGCCCACCAGCATCTTCAGCGCCTCGTAGTCCAGCGTCAGGGGGCTGAGGACGATGCTCGTGCTGCGGAAGACGACGAGGCCGATGCGGTCGTCCTTGCGGCCGGCGATGAAGTCGCTGAGGACACGCTGCGCCACCGCCAGGCGCGTGTCGCGCCCGAGGGCGGTTACCGACATGCTGCTGGACGCGTCGAGGACGAGGGCGATGTCGATGCCCTGGCCGGGCAGCTCGCTCTCCGCCTGGCCGGTCTGCGGCCGCGCCAGCGCGACGACGAGCAGAGCCAGGGCGAGCGCCCGCGCCGCCGAGGGCAGCCAGCGGAAGCGCAGGCGCCAGGTGCGGCCGAAGCCGGCCAGGAGCCCGAGGCTGGAGTAGGCACCGGGGCGCCCCTCCCTGCCGAAGCGCCTCTCGACGAAGAAGAGGACGGGGATCAGCGCCAGCAGCGCGAAGACGTAGGGGTCGGCGAACCTCACGAGACGGCCGCCTCCTCCGGCTCCGGCTGCTGGGGCCGGCTCATCTCGACCACCTCGTAGGCGGCCGTGAGGTCGGCGTCGGCGCGCTCCGGCGCCGGGCGGTAGTGGGCGTAGACCACCTCGTCGCACTGGCTCAGCAGCCCGACGGCGACGCGCGCCAGCCAGCGGTCCATGCCGCGCCGAACCATGTGCTCCTGAAGCTCGCGCGTCGTCAGGGCGAAGGCGGGGAAGCTGTAGCGGTCCGAAAGGAAGTCGCGCACCGTCACGGCGATGGCGGAGTAGTAGGCGTCGTAGTCGCCGCTGCTGCCGAAGTCGGCGCCGGCGCGGTCGAGGACGGCGCGGGCGCGGTCCTCCGGCCCGGCCGCCACCGGCGCTGCTGCCGGGACGGCGATGGCGGCGCGGCGCCTGAGGGCGCGCCGTCGCCAGGCGAGGAGGCCGAGGACGACGCCGAGCGCGAGCAGCAGCGCGACGAAAGCGACGAGGGCCCAGACCGGCGTCGGCGTGCCGATCGCGGCCTGCGGCTTGAGGTCGCGCGGCGCCACCTCGCCCGAAGCCGGCAGCACGCTCTCGACTACCACCACAGAGGCCTGCGTCGCGACCTCGCCGCTGTCGCCGGTCGGTCCCGTGTAGCGCAGGCGCAGGGGCGGCACGTCGATGGCGCCGGGCAGGAAGGGCGCTACCTCCAGCGTCAGCGTCACCTCGATGCGCCCCTCGCCCAGAGAGCGCGTCTTCGTCTCCGGCGTCTTCGTCAGGACGAGGCCGTCCGGCAGCGCGCCGGGCGCCAGCGAGACCTGCGTCCCTTCGTCCGCCTCGAGCTTGATGAGGTAGAGCAGGTGGTCGCCGACCGTCAGGTGCTCCGGCGTCCGGAGGCGGAGGTCGATGACGATGGGCTCGCCGGCGGAGGCGCCCTGGCGGCAGATGAGGAAGGTCGCCAGCGCGAGGCCGAGGGCGAGGGCGATGATCCGGATCATCAGGCGACGGCGCGCCTGCGGCCGGCGCGGGCCTGCCCGCCGGGCAGGCGGGCGCGGAAGTAGGCCATGAGGGGCTGGATGTAAGAGCGGTCCGTCCGCAGCGCGATCTCCTCCACGCCGAGGCCGGCGAGGAGCCGCCGGCGGCCGGCCACGGCCTCGGCGGCCGCCGTCGCGAAGCGCTGGCGCGCCCGCCCGTCCTCCGTGTCGATGAGCGTCTCGGCGCCCGTCTCCGGGTCGCGCAGGCTGACGAGGCCGACGCGCGGCAGCCCCAGCTCGCGCGGGTCGGTGAGGCTGATGGCGGTGACGTCGTGCTTCTGGGCGGCGAGGCGCAGCGTCGCCTCGAAGCCGCTGGCGTGGAAGTCGGAGAGGAGGAAGGCGACGCCGGGGCGCTTGGCGATGCGCATGAGGAAGTCGCAGGCGGCGCCGATGTCGGTGCCGCGGCCCTTGGGCCGCAGGTAGAGGATCTCGCGCGCCAGGCGCAGGACGTGCTGCAGGCCCTTCTTCGGCGGCACGTAAAGCTCGACGCGGTCGCTGAAGGCGATGAGGCCGGTCTTGTCGTTGTTCGCCTCGGCGGCGAAGGCGAGCAACGCCGCTAGCTCCGCCGCCAGCTCGCGCTTCGTCACGGCCGTCGAGCTGAAGGCGGCCGAGGCGCTGACGTCGACGAGGAGGTAGAGGACGAGCTCGCGCTCCTCGACGTACTTCTTGATGTAGGGAGCATTCATGCGCGCCGTGACGTTCCAGTCGATGAGGCGCACCTCGTCGCCGGGCAGGTACTCGCGCACCTCGCTGAACTCGAGGCCGCGGCCGCGGAAGACGCTGTGGTATTCGCCGAGGAAGAGCATGCGAACGAGGCGCCGCGCCCTGATCTGCAGCCTGCGTATGCGGGCGAGCATCTCCTCCTGGGAGAGGCCGGTGGTCAGGTCAGTGGCGGTGTCTGCGGTCATAGTCGTTGTCGCCCTGAGTCCTTCGGCTTCGCTCAGGACAGGCTCCGCGAAGGGCCTAAGCCTAGCATGCTAAGAAGTCGCGCCTTCGCTCCGCATCCGGCGGCCCAGCATAGCGCTGGGCCTTGTCTGCTCCGCTTCATATCGAGGGCTGTGAGGGGACACCCCTCACGCTCCCCGTCAGGGGGCTCCGCCCCCTGTACCCCTTGAGATGCGCCGACATCGCCGGGATGCCCCTCAGGGGACGGCCACACCCCCGAGCACGCGGTCGACGATGTCGTCGCTGGTCAGGTTCTCCGCCTCCGCCTCGTAGGTGATGATGACGCGGTGGCGCAGCACGTCGCGCGCTACCGCCTTGACGTCGTCCGGCGTCACGTAGCCGCGGCCGTCGATGAAGGCGTGCGCCTTCGCCGACTGCGCCAGGTAGATCGTCGCCCGCGGCGAGGCGCCGAAGGCGATGAGCGGCCCCAGCGCCTCCATCCGGTACACCTTCGGGTCGCGCGTGGCGAGGACGAGGTGGACGACGTAGTCGCGCAGCGCGTCGTTCAGGTGCACGGCCTGGACGGCGGCCCGCGCCGCCTTTAGCTCGTCCAGCCCGACGACCTGGCGCACTTCCGGCACGACGCCGCCCTCGTAGCGCTCCAGGATCTGACGCTCCTCCTGCCGAGACGGGTAGGTGATGACCGCCTTGAGCATGAAGCGATCCAGCTGCGCCTCCGGCAGCGGGTAGGTGCCCTCCGACTCGATCGGGTTCTGCGTGGCGAGAACCATGAAAGGCTGCGGCAGCGGGAACGTCGTCCCGCCGATGCTCACCTGGCGTTCCTGCATCGCCTCTAGCAGGGCGGACTGCACCTTCGCGGGCGCCCGGTTCACCTCGTCGGCGAGGACGATGTTGGCGAAGATCGGCCCCTTACGCGTGTGGAACTGGCCTTCCTGCGGGTTGTAGATCTGCGTGCCCGTGATGTCGGCTGGCAGGAGGTCGGGCGTGAACTGGATGCGCACGAAGCTGGCGCCGATGGTCTGGGCGAGGGTGTGGACGGAGAGCGTCTTCGCCAGGCCGGGGACACCCTCGATGAGGATGTGGCCGTCGCAGAGCAGGGCGATGAGCAGGCGGTCGATGAGGTAGCGCTGGCCCACGATGACGCGGCTGACCTCCTCGCGGATCGCCTCGACGAAGCGCGACTCCTGCTTGACGCGCGCGTTGATCGCCTCGATGTCTAGGGCCACGCCTGCCTCCGAGATGTCGCTAATAGGAGTATATACGAGGCGAATTGAGGCTAGCCGACGCCAGGGGGCGGCCTGCCCCCCTTGTTACTTGTTACCTGTTACTTGTTACTCTTACGCCCCGACGCCGGCGCCCGTTTCCGAGAGGACGACGTCGTAGAGCGACAGCTCCGGGTGGGCGGCGATGACGCCCTCGACGGAGCCCTGAGCGTGGCCGCGGCGGAACTCCTCCGAGGCGCGCCAGGCGTCGAAGTCCTCGCGCGAGCGCCAGGTCGAGTGGGAGATGAACTCGGTCGTGCCGTCGGCGCTCGTCGCGCTGCGCAGGAGGGAGAAAGCGAGGAAGCCAGGCACGCCCGCGAGGTAGCTCTCGCGCCGGCGCCACGTCTCCTCGAAGTCGGCCTCGCGGCCGGCCGTGATCTTGAATCGGTTCATGGCGATGAACATGGGTTCTTCCTCCCCGGTCTATGCCCTACGCGCAGATGTCCTATGCTCTGTGCTGGTCACTCCCAGGCGTAAA
>DATBWN010000038.1:0-2290 GCA_036514755.1 Dehalococcoidia bacterium
TCGGTCGGCATCGCGACGAGCAAGCTCGTCGCCAAGGTCGCCTCGGACCGGGCGAAGCCGGACGGCGTGCTCGTCGTGCCGGAAGGCGAGGAGGCGGCGTTCCTGGCGCCGCTGCCGCTGCGCGCCCTGCCGATGCTCGGCCCCAGCCAGGAGAAGCGCCTGGCGCAGCTCGGCATCTCGATCATCGGCCAGCTGCAGGCGCTGTCGGAGCCGGCGCTGGAAGGGCTGTTCGGCCGCCACGGCGGCGTCCTCAGCCGGCGCAGCCACGGCATCGACCCGACGCCGGTCGACGGCGACCCCGATTCGTCGGGGAAGTCGATTAGCCGGGAGGGCACCTTCGCCGCGGACGTCGCCGACCCGGAGCACCTGCGGGCCGTCCTGCGCGGCTTCAGCGAGAGCGTCGGCGCCCAGCTGCGGGCCAAGGGCCGGCGTGCCCGCACGGTCTCCCTCAAGCTGCGCTACGAAGACTTCACGACGATCAGCCGCAGCGTCACGCTGCGCCAGCCGGTGAACAGCAACGAGGCGATCTTCGCAGCGGCGGACGCTCTGCTCAGCAGGGTCCGGGAGGCGGAGCGACGGCCCGTGCGCCTCATCGGCGTCGGCGCGAGCAACCTGGTCGCGGACGCGCTGCAGCTCAGCCTGGAGCCTTCCGCGGCCGCGAAAGAGGAGTCGCTCAGCGCCGCCTTCGACCGCGTGCGACGCAAGTACGGCGCGCGCAGCCTGCAGACCGGCCGCACGGCCTTCGACGTGAGCACGCGCGAGAAGGCCGGCGTCTTCGAGAAGAGCGCCGGCCTGTCCTCGCAGCTGGAGTGATCATCTTTCGCGGGCTAGCACCTACGTGATCTGAGGCCCCCGCTTCTCTCCTGCGGGGGCCTCAGTTAGCCACGAGCGCTTCCCGATGTTAGGCTTCTTCCCGTCTGCCAGCCAAACGTTCGGTCTCCGGCTGCTCTGTTCGCTCTACCGCAGCGAACGCCTTGCTGTGCGGAGTAACGAAGGCATGCACGAACCCTGCGACCGATAGCAGGGCAAGAACTGCTGCTGCGATAAAGGCAACCTCAGCTGCCAGGGTGGCTTTGTCGCCCAACACGCTGAAGCCATAGCTGCTGAGCAGAGCGCCTCTCAGCATCTCGCCCTTGAACACCGTCTCACGAGCGGTTGTGTAGTCGGCAAGCTGCTTTTCCAGCGCCGCCACTCCCGGGTCACCGCTGGCCTTGCCTGCCGCGATCTTGGCCCGAAGGTCCGTTTGAGCCGTGCCGATCTCGGCGTAGGTCAGTCCGCTGGTGCCCGCCGGCTGCTTCTTCAAGTGCCCGCCGATGTACTCGTTGGCGTAGCACTCGGCCTGCTTACCCGTGGTCAGAGGCTGGCCGGCGTACTTGATGACGCATCCAGTCCTGGCCTCAGTGTAGGCCTTGTCATCCGGGGCGAGCTTGTCGAGGGTGGTGAAGGTGATCTTCTGCTCGGAAAGTTGGTCCTTCACGTAGTTCTTGGAGAAGTTACCCTCCGTGGTCAGGACCACCGCTACGATCACGAGCAGGCCAGCAAGCCCAAGACCTCCGATGCTGAGAATGATGTCCAGAGTTCTGCGTTTCATCTGTTTCTCCTTTCTCGCTGTCTCCATGAACTAAGGCTTTCGCCGATGCCTTCTTGACACCTCCACTAGTCAACTCTATTACACACACAGTCTATGGAAGCGCGGAGGAGAATTGACGTGTCGAATGGGCCCTTCTGAGGGAGTCCAACGGCACCTGCGCATGTGACTGTTGGCGGCGGCGCGGACGGGTACAATTGGAGGCGGGAGGATCTATCGATGACGAAGCCAGCCGAAGGCGTCAGAGGGCGGCAGGGCTCCCACTGGGTGAGCCTGCGCCGCGCCTGTGAAATCCTCGGCGTCGATGAGTCGACGCTGCGCCGCTGGGCGGACGCCGGCCGGCTGCGCGTCTACCGGACGCCGGGCGGCCACCGGCGCTTCTCGCTGCCCAACCTGGAGGAGATCGTCGCCGGCGAAGGGCGCCACCGCGGCGCCGAGGACGTGGAGCGCCTTGCCGTCTCCCGCATCCGGCGCCAGCTGCAGCGGGCGCGGCAGCAGGAGCAGGGCTGGTACATGAGCCTCTCCGACGAGAGCCGCCACCGCCTGCGTGACCTGGGACGGCGCCTGGTGGAGATGGCGGGCGAGTACCTGGACCGCCGGACGCGTCGCACCGGGCTGCTGGACGAGGCGCTGGAGATCGGCGGCGAGTACGGCCGTGTGCTCATCGAGGCGGACCTGCCGCTGGCTGGCGCCATCGGCGCC
>DATBWN010000039.1:0-10195 GCA_036514755.1 Dehalococcoidia bacterium
GGCGCGCTCCAGCAGACGGTGCAGCGCCTCCGGCTCCTGCGAGTGAGCGACGTCGTAGTCGCTGAGACGCGATGCGCCATGTTCGTCGCGCTCGTAGAAGATCAGCTCCGCCTGGAAGCCGGCGGTCTCGCGCAGCTTGAGGCGGCCGCGGGGCACGCGAAAGTAGGTGTCCGTCTGACGCAGGTCGCCCCAGAGGTCGGCGCCGAACGCGCGGGCGCGGGCAAGCGCCGCCTTCGGGTCGACGAGGCGGGCCTTGAACTCGATATTGCGCATGCTGCGAGTCTAGCGGGTTCGGACATCGTGTCGAAGGCCAGGCTTAAGCCTGGCCTTCGTTCGGAGGGGCCAGCCACGCGCGTACGAGTTCGACACATGTCTGGGGCGGCTCTGGGCCGGCGGCGACCCAGCGGATGCGGGCGTCGTCCGGCTTGAACCAGGCGTTCTGGCGGCGGACGAGGCGGTGGTTGGCGTGCTTCATGCGCCGCACCGCCTCGTCGTAATCGAAGGCGCCGTCGAGGTAGAGGCTCACCTCTTTGTAGCCGACGCCGCTGCGCAAGGCGTGGCAGTCGGCGAAGCCGGCGGCGCGCAGGCGGCGCACCTCATCGACAAAGCCGGCGGCGAACATGGCGTCTGTGCGGTCGTCTAGCCGGCGATAGAGCTCCTCGCGGGGCAGGCGCAGGCCGATGATGAGTACGTCCGCGTCCACGGGGCGGCGCGTCTGGCAGGCGGCGAGCGGCCGGCCGCTGCGCAGGACGACCTCTAGGGCGCGCACGACGCGGCGCAGGTTGTTGGCGTCGAGGCGGCGCGCCGCCTCCGCGTCCAGCGCGGCGAGGCGGGCGTGGACGGCGACGGCGCCTTCAGTCTCCGCCAGCGCCTCCATCTCGCGGCGCAAGCCGGCATCCGGCGGCACGCGCGGTACCTGCCAGCCCTCCAGCAGGGCCCAGAAGTACTGGCCGCTGCCGCCGGCGAGGATCGGCAGCTTGCCGCGAGACCAGACGTCGGCGAGGGCCGCCTGGGCGGCGTCAAGGTAGCGCGCGAGCGTGAGGGGCTCGTCCGGGTCGACGATGTCGATGAGGTGATGCGGCACGCGCCGTCGCAGCTCGCGCGAGACCTTGGCGGTGCCGATGTCGAGGCCTCGGTAGAGCTGGTAGGCGTCGGCGCCGACGACCTCGCCGTCAAACGCCTCAGCGAGCGCGAGGGCGGCCTCGCTCTTGCCGGCCCCGGTAGCGCCGACGACGGCGACGAGAGGCGGTTTGGTCATCTGGCGACCGTGACCTCGCCCTTCGAGAGCCTCAGGGCGAGCGAAAGGAAGTTCCGTTCGTGCTGAGCTTGTCGAAGCACGCTTCTTAGTACAGCAGAGCGTCCTTCGACAGGCTCAGGACGAACGGGATCAGCCGTCGGCATCCTACTTTGCAGTCGCGGCGACGGCTCGCACCATCTCGATGAACGACTCAGCGACCAAAGACGCGCCGCCGACGAGGCCGCCATCGACCTCCGGCTGGGCGACGAAGTCGGCGATGTTGGCCGGCGTGACGCTGCCGCCGTAGAGGATGCGCACGGCGCTCGCGGTGGCCTCGCCCTGCAGCGCGGCGACCTCGCGGCGGATGAAGGCGATGGCGTCGTTGGCGTCGGCCGGCGTAGCGGCCACGCCCGTGCCGATGGCCCAGACGGGCTCGTAGGCGATGACGGCGCCGGCCGGCAACGCCACGTCCTGGAGGGCGCCGCGCACCTGTCGGCGGAGGATGTTGTGCGTGTGGCCGGCCTGGCGCTCCGCGCCCGTCTCGCCGACGCAGATGATGGGGACGAGGCCGTGGGCGAGGGCGGCCTTGACTTTGCGGTTCACCGTCTCGTCCGTCTCGCCGAAGTAGGCGCGGCGCTCCGAGTGGCCGATGATGACGTGCGTGGCGAAGTCGCCCAGCATGGCGGCGCTGACCTCGCCCGTGAAGGCGCCCTTCTCCTCCCAGTGCATATCCTGGGCGCCGACCTTCAGCGACGTGCCGGCGGCCAGACCGGCGACAAGCGGCAAGTAGATGAAGGGCGGGCAGAGGACCTTCTCGACATTGAGCACGGCGTCCACGCTGCCGCCCTTAATCGCTTCGACCAGCTCGCGCGCGGACGCGGCGTTGGTGTTCATCTTCCAGTTTCCGGCGACGATGGGCGTTCGGGACACGGCTAGGCTCCGTACTTCAGCAGGCGGCCGGCGTGCGCCATGGCGAGGGAGAGGACGTCCTTCGCCGGGAAGATGCCCACGGCGCCGGCGCGGCAGGCCGCCTCGCTGAACTCGTAGATGTCGTCCGGCGCGCCGTTACGCGACCAGAGGACGAAGGGCACCGGGTGCCAGCTATGCGAGGCCATCAGCGCCGGCGTCGAGTGATCGCCGGCGACGATCATGACGTCGGGCTCCAGGGCGCGCAGGTTGGGGATGAGGGCATCGAACTCCTCCAGCGCCTCGACCTTGGCGCGGAAGTCGCCGTCCTCGCCGGCCGTGTCGGCCTTCTTGTAGTGGTAGAAGAAGAAGTCGAAGTCGTCCCAGCGCTCGCGCACCGCCTGCAGCTGGCTGAGGGGCGTGCCGCCACCGGGCGCCGCCGTCATGCCGACGAGCTTGGCGAGGCCGCGGTACATGGGGTAGACGGCGAAGGCGCCGGCGCGCATCTGCGTAACGTCAGGCAGAGGCGGCAGGTCCGGGTGGCGGGCGAAGCCGCGCAGGAGGACGCCGTTCGCCCGCGCCTGGCCGGCGAGCTTCTTGAGGGCCTTGGCCACGAACGCGTTCGCGAGGTCGGCCGCCGGCTGGGCTTCCGGCGCCGTCGCGCGTACGGGCAGCGCTGGCACGCCCTCGCGCTCCGGATCGTTCTGGGCCAGGCGGTCGTCCAGGCCCTCGCCGCGGAGGACGAGGACGAAGCGGTGCTCGCGCACCGGTTCAACGAAGAGCTTGACGCCGGGCAGCTTGATCTGACGCAGGCCCTCGCAGAGGGCGGCCGTTTCCTCGGTTGGTATGCGGCCGGCGCGCCGGTCGGTGATGCGCCCGTCGGCGTCCAGGCTGCAGAAGTTGCCGCGGGCGGCGACGTCGACGGGCTGGAGGTCGAAGTCGATGCCGAGGGCCTCGAGGACGCCGCGCCCGACCTCGTAGCGCAGGGGGTCGTAGCCGAAGAGGGCGAGGTGGCCGGGGCCGCTGCCGGGCGTGACGCCGTGGGCGACGGGGATCGTCAGGCCAGAGACCGACTCCTCGGCGAGGCGGTCGAGGTTGGGGATGGACGCGGTCTCGAGCTCGCTGCGGCGCGTCTCCGGGTGGCGCAGGCCGCCGAGGCCGTCGACGACGCAGAGGAGGATCTTCGTGTCGTTCGGCGTCGCCAGGGAACGCAGCAGTTCAATGTCCACGGATCGATTCTAATGGGTGGAGGCGGCGCGCTCTAGTGGGAGCAAGTCTCAGCGGGGTTTGCGGGGCCATGGAATGACACAGGGGACGATTAGGCATCGGCGCCCAGTCGTGACGGGCCACCCCACGCCAGATTGCCGCGCCTCGCTGCCGCGATGGCTCGCAATGACAAGACGCTGCGCGAGCTGCGTCCCTACGAGCGTCCAGCCCCCACGAGCGTCTAGTCCCTATCCTGCAACGCCGCGACGCCGGGCAGCGTGCGCCCCTCGATGAACTCGAGGGAGGCGCCACCGCCGGTGGAAACGTGCGTGTAGCGCTCGCGCAGCCCGGCCTGCTCGACGAGGGCGGCCGTCTCGCCGCCGCCGACGACGACACGGGCGTCGAGGTCGGCCAGGGCCAGGGCGAGGGATAGCGACCCCTCGGCGAAGGCCGGGAACTCGGCGACGCCGAGAGTGCCGTTCCAGAAGATCGTCTTGCAGTCGTCCAGCGCTTCGCGGTAGGTGTTGAGGGTGTCGGGGCCGACGTCCATGATGCGCCAGCCGTCCGGTATGTCGTGCACGGAAACGGTTCGGTGGCGGGCGTCGGCGGCGAAGGCGTCGGCGACGACGACATCGGTGGGCAGGAGGAGGGGGACGCCGCCGCTCTCCGCCTCGGCCATCACTTCGCGCGCCGTCTCCAGGTAGTCGTCTTCGACCAGGGAGTCGCCGACGCCGGCGCCGCGCGCCTTGAGGAACGTGTTGGCCATGCCGCCGCCTAGGAGGAGGCAGTCGACACGCGGCAGCAGGTTGCGCAGGATGGCGACCTTCGAGCTGATCTTGGCGCCGCCGAGGATGGCGGCCATGGGCCGCGCCGGGTTGCTGAGGACGTTGCCCAGCTCCTCCACCTCCCTGAGCATGAGGAAGCCGGCGGCGGCGGGCAGCAAGGCGGCGACGCCGGCGGTGGAAGCATGAGCGCGGTGCGCCGTGCCGAAGGCGTCGTTGACGTAGACGTCGGCCAGGGACGCCAGGGCGCGCGCGAAGGCCTTGTCGTTCGCCTCCTCTTCGGCGTGGAAGCGCAGGTTCTCGAGGAGGAGGACATCGCCGTGCTGGAGGGCGGCCGCGGCGGCTTCGGCCTCAGCGCCGACGCAGTCAGAGGTCGTCTTGACGGGCTTGCCCAGAAGCGCTGCGAGTCGGTCTGCCACCGGCCTCAGGCGCAGCGACTCGACGACCTTGCCGTCCGGCCGCCCGAGGTGGGAGCAGAGGATGACCAGCGCGCCCTGGTCCAGCAGGTAGCGGATGGTCGGCAGGGCGGCGCGGATGCGGCTGTCGTCGGCGATGCCGCCCTTGCGGTCGAAGGGCACATTGAAGTCGACGCGCACGAGGACGCGCTGTCCGGCTACGTCGATGTCGCGGACGGACTTCTTCATCAACGCGCCTCCATCACGTACCGGGCCGCGAGCGCCAGGCGCTCTCGCGCTTTGGCGCCGAGGCCGGCGATCTGCGCCTCGTCCGGGGCGCCTTCGCCCAGCGCGCGGCCGAAGGCGGCGAAGCGGGAGGCCGTCGCGGCGTCGGCGCCGGCGAAGACGGCGCCCAGGGACGCGCCGGCCTCGAAGAGGGCTCTGTGCCCGGCGACCTCTGAGGGCGCGGCCTGACACTGCTCCTCGCTGATCGCCCGCGCCGCCTCGTCCAGGATGGATAGCGCGCGCAGGCGCTGCTCTTCGTCGAGACCGGCGTCGGCGTCTAGGAGGGCGCTCTGGGCGACAACGAAGAAGCCGTCGCCGGCGTTGAGGGCGCGCGGCATGCCCCAGGTCGCGGCGAGGCCGCCGCCGGCGTGACCCTCGCCGCCGATGGCGGCGAAGACGCGGCTCATCTCGGCCAGCAGCACCAGGGAGGCGGCGGCCGGCAAAGCCTGCTCGGCGCGGCCTGCCAGGGCGTCGGCGGTCAGGAGGCAGAGGAGAGCGGGCAGGCGTGAACTCTCCGGCAGCGCGGCGGAGTGCTGGCGGAGCAGGACGGCGTGCGCCGTGGCGTCGTCGGCGAGCGCTTCCTGAAGGCGCGCCTGCAGAGGGCCGCGGTAAGACGCGAAGGGGTCGGCGCCCGTGCTCATTCGATCTTCGCTATGCGTCGCGCGTGGCGGCCGCCCTCGAAGTCCGTGCCCAAGAAGACGCGCACGACGTCCTTTGCCGTCTCCAGGCCGACGACGCGCTGACCGATGGAGACGACATTTGCGTCGTTGTGCTGGCGGGCGAGGCGCGCCGTAGTGACGTCCCAGCAGAGGGCGCAGCGCACGCCGCGCACCTTGTTGGCGACGATGGCCTCGCCGTTGCCGGAGCCGCCGAGGACGACGCCGCGATCGAACTCACCGCAGGCGACGGCCTCGGCGACGGGCCGGATGACGTCCGGGTAGTCCACCGCCTCCTCCGCGTGCGTCCCGAAGTCCTTGACGGCGTGGCCCATCTCGCGCATGAGATCGACGAGGGCGGCTTTGTAGGCGACGCCGGCGTGGTCGGAGCCGATGGCTACGCGCATCGCTGCCTCCCCAGCCTATCGGGCGAGGGCATCGTGGATCGCTCGCTCGCTGATGGCGCCGTTGCGGGTGATGCGCGGCTCGGGTCCAGTGCAGTCGACCACCGTCGAGGCAAAGCCGATGAGGCAGGGGCCGACGTCGAGGAGGTAGTCGATCTCGCCGTCGAGCTGGCGCAGCACCTCCGCCGGCGTGATGGGGTCGCGGCCGCCGCTGCGGTTGGCGCTCGTTGCCGTCACGGGCGTGGCGAGGGCAGCGATGACGGCGAGGGCGGCCTCGTGGTCGGGAGCGCGCAGCGCGACGGTGTCGCCGCCGGCCAGGGCCTCGGACTCGAAGGCGGGCTGCCTGGGCAGGGCGATAGTCAGGGGTCCGGGCCAGAAGCGCTCCGCCAGACGATGCGCCGTGGGGCTGAAGACGGCAACGCGCTCCGCCATGGCGAGGTCGCTGACGAAGAGGGGCAGGGGCTTGGCGCCCTCGCGGCCCTTGATGGCGAAGACGCGGCGCACGGCCTCCGCGTCGCGGGCGGCGGCGGCCAGCGCGTACAATGTATCTGTAGGCAGCGCGATCACGCCGCCGCTCCTCAGGACGCTGACGGCCTTTTCGATGGCGAGGACGCTCATTGTCGAGTTGGTCATCACTCAACAAGGCTCGGTCTACGCCTCGCCGGCCGGACGAGAGGGGGATCGGCGGTCTTGACCAGCCCCGCGCGAGGTCAGGCGCAGCGAAAGCTGCTTGACGCGAGTATAGCACGGTGCTAGCTTCCTACCATCCAGGAATGAGCTTAAGCCTTTGAGCGAAAGCAGCGTGCGAGAGAGGGTGCTGGACGAGCCCGGCGAGGACAGCTGGGCGGCGGCCGCGGCCGCCCGCCGCGCTGCCGACCGGGCGCGCGTGCGCGAGTCCGTCGTCATCCTCGACTTCGGCTCGCAGTACAGCCTGCTCATCGCCCGCCGGGTGCGCGAGTGCGGCGTCTATTGCGAGCTCCTGCCCCACGACGCGCCGCTGGATGCCGTCGCTGAGCTGAACCCGCGCGGGTTCATCCTCTCCGGCGGCCCGGCCAGCGTCTACGACGTCGATGCGCCCCTGGCGCCGGCCTACGTCTTCGAGTCGGAGCTGCCGGTGCTAGGCATCTGCTACGGCATGCAGCTGCTCGCCCACCAGCTGGACGGCGAGGTGGCGCCCGGCGCCCGCCGCGAGTACGGCCCCGCCCTCATCGAGGTCGACGAGGCGTCGCCGCTGTTCGCCGACCTGCCCTCGAGCCTCGCCGTCTGGATGAGCCACGGCGACCAGGTGACGCGCCTGCCGGCGGGCTTCCACGCCGTCGCCCATTCGGAGAACTCGCCTTACGCCGTCATCGCCGACGGCCGCGACCACTACGGCCTGCAGTTCCACCCGGAGGTCGTCCACACTCCCCAGGGCGCCGAGATCCTGCGCAACTTCCTCTTCAACGTCTGCCGCTGTCGCGGCGGCTGGACGGCACACTCGATCCTCGAGCGCGCTATCGAGGACGTGCGCCGCCAGGTCGGCGAGGGCCGCGCGATCTGCGCCCTTTCGGGCGGCGTCGACTCCGCCGTCGCTGCGGCGATCACGCACGCGGCCATCGGCGACCGGCTGGTCTGCGTCTTCGTCAACAACGGCGTCCTGCGTCAGGGCGAGGCGGAGCAAGTGCAGGAGACGTTCCGCAGGCACCTGGGCATCAAGCTGCACTACGTCGACGCCAGCGACCGCTTCCTTGAGAGCCTGAGAGGCGTCACGGAGCCGGAGGAGAAGCGCCGGCGCATCGGCGAGACCTTCGTGCGCGTCTTCGAGGACGCGGCGACCGAGTTCGGCCACGTCGACTTCATGGTGCAGGGCACGACCTACCCGGACGTCATCGAAAGCGGCCAGACGGCGTCCCAAGGCAAGGCGGCGCAGGTGATCAAGACGCACCACAACGTCGGCGGGCTGCCGGAGGACATGGTCCTGCAGGTCGTTGAGCCGCTGCGCTACCTGTTCAAGGACGAGGTGCGCAAAGTGGGGCTGGAGGTCGGCCTGCCGGCGGAGATCGTCGGGCGGCACCCCTTCCCGGGCCCGGGGCTGGCGATCCGGATCATCGGCGAGGTGACGGCGGCGAAGGTGGCGACGCTGCAGGCGGCGGACGCCATCGTCATGGAAGAAGTCGACGCCGCCGGCCTCTACGACGAGCTCTGGCAGTGCTTCGCCGTGCTCTTGGACACGCGCAGCGTCGGCGTCCAGGGCGACTTCCGCACCTACGGCAACGTCGTTGCCCTGCGGGCCGTGACCGCCGACGACGCGATGACGGCGGACTGGGCGCGCCTACCCTACGACCTGCTGGCGCGCGTTGCCAACCGGATCACGAACGAGGTGCGGGGCGTGAACCGCGTCGTCTATGACATCACGTCGAAGCCGCCCGGCACGATCGAGTGGGAGTGACCTACGTCATCGAGCGGGCGATTCTACCGACACTCGAAGTCGAAGAGCTAATCACCGAGTTGAATGATATCCTCGCGCAGAGCTATTCCGCTGACCAACGCCACGGCCTTTCGCTGGATGAACTGTTCGAGCCGCACGTCCGTTTCTTTCTTGCGCGCCTGGCCGGCGAAGCCGTAGCTTGCGGCGGCGTCGCTATCTTTGACGGATATGCCGAAGTCAAACGCATGTACACGCGGCCTGCCGTGCGCGGCCGGGGATTGGCCAAGGCGCTGCTACGCCGCATCGAAGAGGAAGCCCGCGCTGCGGGCGTGCCGGTGTTGCGGCTGGAAACTGGCGCGCACCAGCCGGAGTCAATCGGGCTTTACGAGGCCGCTGGCTTCCGCTCTTGCGGACCATTCGGTCCGTACGCTGCCATGCCCGCCAATGCTATCGAGCTCAGCCTGTTCTACGAGAAGGCACTCACGTGAACGTCCTGCTCATCGGCGGCGGCGGGCGGGAGCACGCCATCGCCTGGAAGCTGCGCCAGTCGCCGCGCCTGACCGACCTGCACGTCGCGCCGGGCAACGCCGGCACGGCCGTCATCGCTAACAACCTCGACCTCCCGATCCCCAAGACCGCCGCGCCGCGGGCAGAGGTCGAGGCGTACCTGGACGCCGTCGTCACGAAGGCGCGCGAGCTGCGCGTCGACCTCGTCGTCGTGGCGCCGGACGACCCGCTGGCCTGGGGGCTCATCGACCGGCTGCAGGCGGCGGGCATCCCCGCCTTCGGCCCGACCAGGGCGGCGGCCGAGATCGAGTCGAGCAAGGCCTGGGCCAAGGAGTTCATGGCCCGCCACGCCATCCCCCACACGCGCACGCGCACCTTTAACGACGTGGAGGCGGCGCGGGAGTACGTCAGGTCGGCCGGGACGCGGCTGGTCGTCAAGGCGGACGGCCTCGCGGCGGGCAAGGGGGCAATCGTCACGAGCAGCAGGGAGGAAGCGCTGGCGACGGTCGACCAGCTGATGGCGGAGCGCGTCTTCGGCGAGGCCGGCAGCCGCGTCGTCATCGAGGAATGGACGACGGGGCGGGAGGTCTCCGGCCACGCCTTCAGCGACGGCCAAACGGCCGTGCCGATGCCCCTCTCCTGCGACCACAAGCCCGTCTTCGACGGCAACCAGGGCCCGAACACAGGCGGCATGGGCGTCTACAGCCCGCCCTGGTGGTCGACGCCGGCGATCGAGCGCGCCGTCTTCGAGCAGGTCATCCGGCCGGCGGCCGACGGCCTGCGCGCGGAGGGGCGGCCCTTCTGCGGCGTGATCTACCCCGGCCTCTTCGTCACGGAGGGCGGCCTTTCGGTCTTCGAGTTCAACGCCCGCCTCGGCGACCCGGAGGCGCAGGCGCTGCTGCCGCGCCTCAAGAGCGACCTCCTGGACATCGTCTGGGCCTGCGTCAACGGCCGCCTGCGCGAAGTAGCGGTGGAGTGGTCCGAGGACGCCTGCGTGTGCGTCGTCCTCGCCTCCGGCGGCTATCCGGGGGAGTATCGGACCGGCTTCCCGATCAGCGGCCTCGAGGCCGTCGACGCCCTCGTGCTCTTCGCCTACCCGCTGCACCCCGTGGGCCTGCCGGAGCGCCTGCGCGACGCCCACCTGCCGGCCATCGACGTGCCCACACTCTTCTGCTCCGGCACGCGCGACGCCTTCGCCGCGCCGGAGGAGCTGCGCGCCGCCGCGGCCAAGGTGCCGAACGCCCTCGTCCACCTGCTGGAGGGCGCCGACCACGGCTTCGCCGGCACGAAAGGCAGCGGCCGGACGCGCAAGGACATCTGGACGGAGGCGGCCGGGGCGGCCCTCGCCTTCCTCATGTCATCCTGAGAGCAGTAGGGACGGGTCTTCAGACCCCTCCGCAACGCGGTCGG